>NZ_JAOVQM010000002.1:300000-458111 GCF_025742995.1 Paracholeplasma manati
ATCTTCAGACAACGTGATGGATAATCGGTATTCGATGTATGCACGTTTGGAAACCGTCGGTGAGCTTTGAGTTTCTTTATACGTTGTGATTTCAGATTGAATGGTATTGAAGGTCACCACATCGTTGATGGACATCGCGATGCCTGCAGCATCAAAATACTGTTTGAGTTCGGAACTGCTCAATCTGAATAACCCAGCCATCGAAACATGCTGACTCATCGAAATGCTGTAGAGGGTCTGCATGAACGCTAAATAAATGGCTTCATCGGTTGGATTCGGATTTTCTGCATGCATCCGATACAATAAAATGAAATCGTCTGCTGGGTTACCCGTTTGATATAAAATATCGTGTTCGGAGGTATTGGTGAATGTCATCGATAACTCATTATAATAGAGCGGTGCGTCAAAACTCACGGCTTCATCCATTGGAGCCATGGCACACGCCTGTAACAAAAAGACACCGATCAACAGGACGATTATCAGGATTGATTTTTTCATGAGACACACCTCCTCTGTTTGTATCATACCAAATGGTTATGACAAAATTATGACAAAGCTTTTATTTAAGTGAAATCAATACTTTAAAGACCACATCACCAGCATCATTGAATAATTTGTAAGGATAACCATACAAATCACAAATTTGTTTGACGATGAATAAGCCTAAACCAGAACCTTTTTCTTGTTGGGTATTTAAGCGGTAGAAGGAGTCAAACAATTTTGTCAACTCTGCTTCCGGGAGTGATCCTTTATTTCGGATGACCAACACATACCCATTGGATTGGATAGAACCATCGATTTTCACCCAAGGTTCTGTGGTATAGGATAACGCATTTTTAACCAAATTGGTGACGAGAATGTTCAACAACTCTTCACTCATCCAGAGTGATGCAGGTTCTAAGTTTTTTTGAATCTTGATTTTCTTTTGTTTTGCGAGTTCTTCAAGGGGTTGTAAAATGGTATGGATAAATGCGCTACTGACCACATCGTGGTCGGTTTTTTTATCTTCTAATCTTAACGTATAGGTGAGGTCTTGGGTGATGGTAGAAATCGATTCGATTTGTTTTAAGAGTTCCTTTAAATAGGTCTCTTTATCTTTATATCGACCGACACCATCAATCATCCCTTCAATCATGCCCTTCATGACCGCGAGTGGGGTCTTGATTTCATGGTTGATGGTCATGATCAATTGTTTTTTCTTTTCTTCTTGAGCCTTTTCATAGTCGATATCGGAAGATAACTTTTGATTGGCTTCTTGGAGTTCTGAAAATGCTTTTTTCAAATGAAAGGTCAATTCATTGAGTGACGTCACCAAGTCTCTGAATTCATCTTGACGTTTGAGTTTGAGGTTTTGATTGAAATCCAAATTCGATAACCCTTTGGCGTATGCCCCAATTTGTTGGATGGGTTTAACGACACTTTTTGAAATGATGAAGGACAATAATACGATCGCGATGAAGACAATGATGGATTGAGTGATGTTGATGTTATTCAGTACTTGATCCACGTTTTGTAAGGATTGGATTCGTGTGGAAACAATTAAGTAGTCGTCAAATTCAAATTGATAGATGTAATTGATTTGGTAGATATCATCTTGTAAATCCACATAATAAATCAATGAACCCTCTTGGATGGCTTCTTCACTATCATAGATCCCAATAACAAAATCGAGAATATTGTCATTGGTTAAGAATGTCGGTCCAATCGAAGCGGTGATGGTTTGGTTTTGATAACGGATAAAGGCAGTTTCACTCGATAAATCCATCAAACTGGTATCTTCGAGTGAAGTCCCTTGTTTGAGCGTACTTGCGTTAGAAAGAATGTTTTGTTTAACCCCATCGATGTTTTTTTCGATATACATCGGTGAAAAACGGGTGTAGCTATAATACATGCTACCGATGAAGACCAATGAAAAAGAGATCAACAACATGAGAAATGTTTTAACAAACAGATTGATTTTCATGGTGACCTCCTTATCGTTTATTTTTCGAATTTATAGCCGGATTTATACACGGTTTTAATATAATCGGCTGCGTTACCGAGTTTTTGTCTGAGTCGTTTGATGTGGGTATCCACGGTGCGATCATACCCAAAATAGTCGTAACCCCAAACGAGGTTCAATAAATCTTCACGCGTGTAGACGCGTCCTATATTTTGAATGAAGAGTGAGAACAATTCCCATTCTTTTTTGTTGAGTTCAATTGGGACTTGATCAACCAGTATTTTATACTGTTCAAAATTGTACTGGATGATACCATAATTCGATAACGTCTCAGGCGTCTCTTTTTGATACCGCGCTAAGACCGCTTCGATTTTCTTTAAGACAATCTTTGGGCTGTAAGGTTTTGAAATGTAATCATCGATGCCAAGCGCATAGCCTTTGAGCTGGTTTTCCTCATCGCTTAACGCTGACAACATTAAAATCGGTACAGAGGATTGTTTTCGAATGGCTTTACCAATCTCAAACCCACCCACATGTGGCAACATGACATCGAGAAGCACCAAATCAAAGACTTGATTTTGAATGCTATTTAACGCATCTAAACCATCATAGATTTGGGTGATTTTCGCATTCGGATAGGCATCGATTAAATAATCGTGCAATAAATCATTCAAATGCTTTTCATCTTCAACAACGAGTATTTGCATAGAATCGTCTCCTTTTAGGAACCTTTCTTTAATGATAACATAAATCATTTATATTCTAAACGTCATTCATTCACTTTGTCACAACATTGTCATAAGATATTCAAAGATTTGACACAACTTTTCTCTATACTTTAGGTGTGAAAAGCAGAAAAGAGGGTCTTGTATGAAAAAAGTGATGTTGTTCTTGGGATTGGTCTTATTGAGTCTATCGCTAATTGGGTGTAGTGAAGCGTATGAACCAGGGGAAGATCTTTCACCAGAAAATGAATCCTCACAAGTATTAACCGCTTCAATGAGAAAAATCATTTATCGAGTCGATATTGGTATCAAAGCGAAACAATTGTTACCCTTATACGATGAATTGATGGATCTATTGAATCCCGATGAATGGATTGAATCACAACAAGTCGGTACCCAAAGTGGTCAACTTGTATTAAGAATCAAAACCGAACGTTTACAAGCCTTTATTTCAGGGTTAAGAAGTTCATACGAAGTGACTTACTTCAATACAAGTTCTCGTGATGTATCGGTCAACTATTACAACAATCAAGCTAATATTGAAGCTTATGAAGCAGAACAAGCGCGATTGATTGAACTCTTTGAAACCGCCAGTATTTCCGAACAAATTCTCATCAATCAACGCTTATCGATCATTGAAGCTGAGTTGAGAAGTTTAACCTCCGATACAAATGAAATCGATGGGTTGATTGAATACAGTGTGGTTAATATCTATTTAAACGCAACCGCTCCATACCAAACTCTCAACTTTGGTCAAAAAGTCAATCGTGCCTTTACCGGTGGTATCGATGCTTTTGTAATGGTCATTGAAACACTATTTCTCGCATTCTTAAGCTTATTACCATTCCTAGTCGTCATTGTACCTTCGGTCTTTGGCATACTTTATATCAACAAACGCAACTATCAAAAACGTCTGGCGAGACGACAACAAGCACGCAATCGATGAGGTGAAATCATGAAAAAAGCATTGTTAGGTGTACTAATTGCATTGTTATTTACATTGTCTGGCTGTGGAGCTTATGGACCATATGAGGATTATCCAAGTTATCAAAATGGTGAAACCTATAGTGAAATCACAGAAAATCCATTTATCCGTACCATGGATATGCCAGTATCGACCTTTTCAGTCGATGTCGATACGGCATCTTATTCCAACATTAGACGAATGATTCAAGATGGCTATTTGCCAGAAAAAGACGCGGTTCGAATTGAAGAAATGGTCAATTACTTCCAATACGACATCGCTGGAACAACCGAAAATGAGAAGATCCATATCCATTCCGAATACAGTTACGCCCCTTGGGCACCGGAACATGGACTACTTATGGTCGGTTTAAAAACCCAAGACATCGAATACAATACATCCTTACCGATGAATTTGGTTTTCCTCATTGACGTCTCAGGCAGTATGTATTCAAGCGACAAATTACCGTTACTCAAACAGTCCTTAGGTATTTTAGTAGAAAACTTAAGACCCACTGACCGTATTTCCATTGTGACGTATGCAGGGTCTGCAAAAATAGCATTAGAAGGTGGCGACGCCACGGAACAAGCTGACATTTTGTCGGTGATTCAAGGTCTGGAAGCTGGTGGGTCAACCGCTGGGGCTTCCGGGATATCATTGGCGTATGAAGTCGCTAGCAGAAATTTTATCGATGGTGGTAACAACCGCATCATTCTTGCTACCGATGGTGACTTCAACGTTGGTATGAACTCCGTCTCAGATTTAGAAGACTTCATAGAATCCAAAAAAGCCACCGGTGTGTTCTTCAGTGTCTTAGGGTTTGGTACCGGCAACATCCGTGATGACATCATGGAATCCTTAGCCGATCACGGCAATGGTGTTTATTATTACATTGACTCCATCAAAGAAGCCGAAAAGGTATTCATCCATCAACTCGGTGGATCGATGATCATGGTTGCGAAAGACGTCAAACTTCAAATCGAATTTAACCCAGTTTTAGTTAAAGGGTACCGTTTGATTGGATATGAAAACCGTGTGTTGGATTATGACGATTTTCAAAATGATTTTAAAGATGCCGGTGACATGGGTGCTGGTCATGTGGTGATTGCGTTTTATGAAATCATCCATGCAGATTCAGATGAAACCATTCCTAGTTTAACCTTTGATCCTGTAGAAGTTTTAAAATACACAGGAGAAAACCATTTAGATGAATTATTGACCCTATCCATTCGTTATAAAGAACCGACCGATGATACGTCGATGTTGATTGAAAAAATCATCTTAGGCAGCACATATACAGACACCTATTCAACAGAATTTGGTTTCGCCAGTGCCGTGGTTGAGTTCGGATTACTCTTAAGAAATTCTATTTATAAATCGAATGCAAGTTATACCGCAGTCATTGAACGGGCCACCCTCGCTTTGGATTTTGACCCTCACGACTACCGTAGCGAATTCATTGAACTCGTGATGGCTGCGAAAAACTTAAGTTATAAAGACTAAGTCTCCATATCTATTCATCCTGTTCTACTTAGTCTACCCAAAAGTGATGTCGCACCCCTGACATCGCTTTTTGGATTTATTATGGTATTTATGGGTTATAATTGAAGGTGGAAGTGATACTATGGCACTTAAAATTGGTGTTGGAGAAATGGTCTCTTTTTTATATGCATCAGGGGATTTAACCGCAGAGACATTTCAAAATGTATCCCAATTAGAAGGGATCAAAGCCCACCAACACATTCAAAGTAAATATGGGTCAAATGACCAAAAAGAAGTGAGTATCAAAACAACCTTTGACTATCAAAACGAAACGTATCTTTTACAGGGCAGAATGGATGGTTTACTTCAATCCGATACACTATGGATTGAAGAGATCAAATCGACCCGAAAAGATATTTTTGACTTGTTATTTGTCCCCAATGTAGAACACGAAGCCCAGCTCAAAATATACGCATTTATGTTTATGCACAATGAACAAATAGAGACCGTACATGGTAGGCTAACCTATATCGAACTATCGAAGTATCAAACCAAATCCATCGATTATGTGTTTGATTACGCAACATTGAAGACGTTTTTTGAAACCTCTATTGAAGCGTATGGCCAATGGTTGGTTCAATTAGAAGCCCACTTAAAAGAGAAAAAAGAAACGCTTGAAGCGATGAAGTTTCCATTTGAACAGTATAGACATGGTCAACGTGATTTGATGAAAAGTGTCTACCATACGATGAAACAAGAAGACGTCTTGTTCGCCATCGCCCCCACTGGCATTGGTAAAACCATGGCGACTTTGTTCTCCACCTTTAAAGCCTTAAAAGCAGACAATGAAAAGATATTTTATTGTACAGCGAAGAATCAAGGTAAGAAGGTTGCGATTGAATCGATGGCCACCTTACACGGTCAGGGGTTAAAAACCAAAACCATTGAGATCACTTCTAAAGATGACATCTGTTTTTTAGAAAAACGCGATTGTGACCCGGAAAAGTGTCCGTTTGCGAAAGGATTCTTTGACCGTTTATCCGTGGCGATGCAAGACATTTTCACACATGAGTCTTTGATGACAAGGGATGTCATCGAATCCTATGCGAGAAAACACACGATTTGTCCGTTTGAGTTTTCGTTGTTTGTCTCTTATTATGTGGATTTGATCATTTGTGACTATAACTATGTCTTTGACCCACGGATCCATTTGGTTCGATATTTCGATGATGATACGTATAAACCCAAACTATTGATCGATGAAGCCCATAACATGATTCCACGTTCAAGGGACATGTTTTCGGCTACCCTATTGAAAAGTGAATTGATTGCGCTTCGAAAAGCTGGGTCAAAGCTCAAACCGAGCATTCGCCATTCGGTCAATAAACTGATCGAGCGCTTTGACCATTATGAAGCAGAACTCGAAGGTCAGTCGTTTAAGAGCTACTTACCCATCGATATGACGTATTTAGAGTTGGTAAGCAACCTGATGATGAAAATTACCAATGCCATCAAAGAAAATCCGAAATACGCTAGAAAATCGGATGTGATGGATGGGTATATGAAGTTGCTTACGTTGTCTGTGATTGCGTCATATTACGATACCCAGTTTAGATTCAATATCACCAAACTTGATGAAGACTTAGACATCACCATCCAATGTTTGGATGCGAGTACTTTCATTAAATCAACCTTAAAAGACAAATCGTATGGGGCTGTATTCTTTTCTGCGACCCTATATCCGATCGATTATTACCAAACCTTACTATCTCAAGGGTTGGGTGAAGTCATTCAAATCCCTTCCCCATTTGACCCTGAAAACTTAAAAATCATGATCCACGACCGTGTGAACACCCGGTATAAAGAACGTGAGAATTCGTTAGAATCGATTGTGAAAGCCATCGAAACGGTGGTTTCATCCAAGATTGGAAACTATATCGCATTCTTTCCATCTTACCAATATTTAAACCAAGTCAAAGAAGCTTTATCGAGTGACTTGGATGTGGATATACTCGTTCAATCGAGACAAATGGACGTCGTTGAACGCGACCACATCATGAGTCGATTTAAACAAAACCTAACCCGGTCACAGATTGCGTTCTTTGTCATGGGTGGGATGTTTGCAGAAGGCATTGATTATGTGGGCGACATGTTATCAGGGGTCATCATTGTTGGGGTTGGATTACCTATGGTAAATGAACCTAACCAACAATTGAGGGCGTATTATGACGATACATTCAAACGTGGATTTGATTATGCGTATACATACCCAGGGATGAATAAAGTGATTCAAGCGGTCGGTAGAGTCATTCGTAGAGACGATGATTACGGGATTGCATTATTGATGGACGATCGCTTTGTCACGCCTTTATACAAACGTTTGATGCCGAAGGAATGGCAAGCCAAAACCGTTGTGAGAACCGATCGCTATTTATCCGATTTGTTGGATGACTTTTGGACTAAGATGGCGATTAAATACCCGAAGTCATCCACCAAAGATGACGTATAAATCGGATGAATCAAGTATAATAAACAATATAGGGAGAATTGAATATGTCAGATATGTTATCGAAACGTTCAAAATGGGTTTATACCACATCCGGTCTTGGCAGAGACATGATGTATGCGTTGTATAGTACCTATTTAATTGTATTTTTCACGGATGCTTTAGGGCTATCCAACTGGACATTGGTTGCGGTTGGGGTAGTGATTGCGATTGCACGTATTTGGGATGCCATCAATGATACTTTGATGGGCATCATCATCGACAACACCAAGAGTCGATATGGGAAATTTAAACCATGGTTGATTTTAGGGGCACTGACATCCGCCATCATGTTTTTCTTGTTATTCCAAGATTTTGGATTATCGAGCGGTTGGTTCGTGTTGGTATTCACCATCATTTACGTCATGTCTGATATGACATTTACGATGAATGATATCGCCTATTGGTCGATGTACCCCACTTTTTCGACAGACCCCAAAGAACGGGAATCGATTGGTTCTAAAGCGAGGATATTCGCGAATCTGGGGATGTTTTTAACGATTGCGTTGGTCCCCATCATTTATCAAAACTATGCAGGTGGACCGAAAGCAGCGTTCTTCTGGATTGCTTTGGTCATCGCGAGCATCTATGTGATTTCACAAGTGTTGGTATTCTTTTTCGTTGAACAACCTAAGAACCCATTGGCTGAGGTTAAACAACCCAAGACTTCATTGAGAGATGTGATAAAAATCATCACGAAGAATGACCAGTTGATGGTCATCATCATCGCGATTTTCTTATTCAATTCAGGGTATTATATAACCACAACACTCGGTATTTATTTCTTCAATTATGATTTCAATAAATATGGTGGTATTGAGTTCACCATATTCTCAGCGATATTGGCTTTGAGTCAATTATCATCCTTATCACTTTTCCCAGTATTGGCGAAAAAAATAACCCGCAAACAAATTTTCACGATGGCCATCGTACTCATTATGGTGGGCTATCTATTGTTCTTAACAGCAGGGAATTTACTGCCTAAGTCGATGTTGGTGGTTGGGTTAGCTGGCTTCTTCATTTTCTTTGGTGAAGGCTTCATACAAGTGTCTGTACTGGTGATGTTGGCAGATACGATTGAGTATGGACAGTGGAAACTCAAAACAAGAAATGAATCGGTCGTTTTCGCAATCAATCCATTCGTGGTAAAACTCGCAACCTCGGTTCAAATATTGGTCGTAACCATGACATTGGCGTGGTCCGGTCTCAATGATAAAGTCATCAAACCGCTCACCAATTTGCGCGATGAAGCCGCAGAATTGGGCTTGACATTTACCACAGAACAATCACGAGCATTTATTGAAGCGAATGTCACAGAGTCGATGTTGGTCTGGCTCAAGGTGTCGATGGTCATCCTACCTGCAGTATTCATTTTAGGTGCTTATTTGGTTTATCGAACTTACTATAAGATTGATTATGCGATGTTCGAACAAATCAAATCTGAAATAACAAAAGACTTAAATAAAGGAGAAGAATTATGAAAGTATTAGATCAAGTGTTCGTCCTTAAAAACGGGGTAAAACTCCCGAAAATCGGGTTGGGTACCTGGCAAGTCAAAGATGGCGATGAAGCTTACAATTCAGTGCGTTATGCCTTGAAACATGGGTATCGTCACATCGATACCGCTGAAGGTTATCGAAACGAAGAATCGGTGGGTAGAGCGGTTAGAGATTCTGGTATTCCAAGAGAAGAAATCTTCGTGACTTCGAAATTAGAATCACACATCAAGACGTATGAAGGCGCGAAACAAGCGTTTGAAAATACATTGAAGGCACTCGAGTTTGAATACCTCGATTTATTCTTAATTCACGCCCCATGGCCGTGGAGTGAAATTGGTAAGGACTGTCGTGAAGGCAATGTTCAAGCGTGGAAAGCGATGGAAGAACTCTATCGTGCCGGTAAAATCCGTGCCATCGGGGTATCTAACTTTGATCCAAACGATATTGAAAACATTTTAAAACATTGTGAAATCATTCCTCACGTCAATCAAATTGGTTACTTCATCGGGTTAGACCAAAAGAAAACCTTAGAATATTGTGAAACCAAAGGCATCGTGGTGGAAGCTTATTCACCGCTCGGTATTGGCTATTTACTTTCTAACCCAATCATTGATGAGGTTGCACAAAAATATGCTGTATCCCCAGCGCAAATTTGTATCCGTTACTGTATCCAAAAGAATACAGCACCGCTACCTAAATCGACCCACGAAGCACGTATCATCCAAAATACCCAAGTGGACTTTGAAATTAAACCAGAAGATATGGCCATTTTGGATGAAATCAAGGGTGACCCTCGTCGTTGGAGTTAATTCAAATAAAAGTATTTTCGTCATTGAAAATACTTTTTCTTTTTTGAATTTTTGCCTGGATAACAGCTGTTTCAGTGGTGTGTATCTCCAGATGTGTGTTAAAATAACCAGTGAAGGCTATCTCTTTGAGATATTTATCCATTCAATCCATCACAATCGAGGCTAAATTTTATGACATATCGTGTTAAATTCATATTGGTTTTTAGTGTTTTATGGCTCTTGTTCATGGGGTCAACTTTAAGCATTCAAGCCGATTCTACTGTAGACGCGGTCTATTTTGGATCGTATACGTGTTTAAATTGTCAACAAGTCGAATCTTCTGGTGTCTTACAAGACATCCAAGACCAAGGTTATGTGCTTCAAAAATACATGAGTGAAGACGATTATGATTTATTTGAATCGATGTTCACCCGTTATGCGAGAACCTATGATGTACCTAAAAATAAAAACCTAGTCCCGATTTTATACGTTGGACAAACCTATTATGCTGGGGCTGAGGTCATCATTGATGGCATTCAATCGGGTGAAATCCAATTCGTCATGGATGGCAGTGCACCACTGGATCCCATTGAATTTGTCTATGGAGACATCACCTTCAGCGATTTATGGGTCTTGTTGGGTTCAACCGCTGTCTTAGGTATCTTAGATGCATTTAACCCATGTGCGATTGCCATGTTATTGATGTTTTTATCGTTTTTAACCGATAAGAAACGTTCAAAACCAATTTTCTATATTTGTTTATCATATATTATCGCGATATTCGTCACCTATTTCATTTTAGGGACCTTCTTATCCAAAGCGTTGGCTCTATTGGTACCTTATATGGTGATTTTCTATACCATCATCATTGTCCTATCTTTAGTCATCGCAGCTTTAAACTTCTTAGATTTCTTCGCAGCCAGACGCCAAGCGTATGGTGAGATTAAAAACCAATTGCCACGACGATTCTTTGTTGTGACGAAGAAATTGATGAACAATTTCGCTGAAAGCATTGAATCTGGCGATATTACCGTGTATTTGGTGGCTTTCTTAATCGGAATGTTTGTCGCGATTGTTGAATTTCCATGTTCTGGACAAGCGTTCGTCGCTTGGACAGCCATCGTGGTTGATCGAACTGCCCATGTACTCTTGTTTAATGGTTTATTATTTGTTTATGTGCTCTTATTCGTATCCCCACTGATTGTTATCAGTTTGATTACATTGCGTTCACAAAATATCCATGTCGTATCCAATTTCATCCGAACCCGTTTAGACATCATCAAATTGATCAATGCTTTGGTATTCTTAGGCGTGGCCATCTATTATATTTTCAGGGTATTCATTAGGTAAATATGATGAACATTAAAAAAGTCAAAATATTGGATTCACAGGATAAAGTGGTATTCAAAGGACCCCTATCCAGTCTAAAATTTAAAACAGAGTCGATTAAAAAAACCTCGATAGAGTTGTTTAATGACGATAACCCGTGTATCATTCATGAGTCCTATGCGATAGAACAACTAGCCAATCAAGCGGCTCAACAGTTATTGTCATTGAACCAAAATAGACTCTTGATTGACGAAGCATTGATTCAACTGCTATCCACCATGGAACTTGAAAAGTATCGAAACCATACCCTCGAATTGGAAGTGAAATGATGAAATTCTACGATTTGGACCACGCAGCGACCACACAACTACATCCAGATGTACTCCAAGCGATGATGCCTTATTTAACCCATGCTTATGGGAACCCATCCTCGATGCACGCCCTAGGTATGCAAAACCAAAAAGACATCAATACAGCGAAAAAACACATCGCATCTTTACTAAAGTGTGATTTCAATGAATTGATTTTTACTGCCTCTGGGTCTGAAGCTACCAATTTAGCCATCAAAGGATACGCTGCCAAACACAAAGATAAAACAGAAATCATCACCACACCAATTGAACATGCAGCCACCAAAAACACCCTTTTATATCTTGAAAGCCAAGGCTATCAAGTGCATTATGTTCAAGTGGATCACCAAGGATTCATCGATCTAAATGACCTTAAATCCAAACTGAATGAACAGACGCTCATGGTCAGTTTTATTTGGGGAAACAACGAAATTGGCACGATACAAAACATCGAAGCCATCACTAACTTGGCACATCAACACGGGGTATGTGTACACGTGGATGCGGTTCAAATGCTCGCCCATGTACCCATTGATTTATCGATTTTAAATGTCGATATGATGTCATTTTCCGGTCATAAGATCCATGGTCCAAAAGGCATTGGCTTGTTATATAAAAAAAACAACATCGACCTTGAACCATTGATTCACGGCGGTGGACATGAGTTTCATTACCGTTCAGGTACAGAACATGTCGCAGGCATCATTGGTTTTGATCGTGCGTTGTCTTTGTTGTTTCCATCCTATGATTCAAAAGCCAAAAACTTAAATGAACTTTCAAAGGCATTTTATCAAGGACTTAAAGCACAGATACCCGTTCATTTAAATGGTCCGGATCTTACTCAACACCGTATTCCTGGGTTGCTATCTTTATCCATACCGAATATATCCGGTTTAAAATACCAATTTAAACTGAACCAACAACACATATATGTATCGACAGGCAGTGCCTGTCATACCCATGAGGTGGGTATATCCCATGTGATAGAAGCCATTCAAGCCCCTTCACCTGAAGGCGTCATTCGTATCAGTTTCGGAACCGATACGAAAATGAGCGACATCCCTTTCCTCATCGAAGCGTTTGTTGAAGCATATGAAGCCTTAAACGACGAATAAAGCTCAGTTGCCTGAGCTTTTTTTCTTAAAGAATAGATTCAATGTCTTTGAGCAAGGTTTGAACCATGGTCTCTGTCGTAAACCACGACGTGACCAATCGAATGGTTTGTTCAAACCCGTGGTCAGTCCAAATTTCAAAGGCATAATTTTTAGAAAGTATGTCAACTTGTGTTTTTTTCAATGTAATGAATATTTGATTGGTACTGACTGGATATATGGGAATGATGCCTAGGTGGATTAAACCCGATGTGATTTGAGCAGCCATGGCGTTGGCGTGGGTGCCTAAATCAAAGAACAGGTTGTTTTGAAATAAACCTTCGAATTGAATCGCCGCGACAAACCCTTTCGCAAGCAATCCACCGCTTTGTTTGATGGCGTGTCTAAAAAAAGGTTTTAAAGATTCGGATTTAATGACCAAAGCCTCACCCAACATCGCACCATTCTTGGTACCACCAATATAAAACGCATCTGAGTTTTCACATAGATCATTCAAGGTTAAACCAGAAGCTGCCAAGGCGACCCCCAACCTAGCCCCGTCAATAAAGAGGTATAAGTCTCGAGATTGACAAAAGCGGTACAACGCTTGTAGTTCAGCTTTGGTATAAAAGGTACCCGTTTCAGTCGCGTTTGAAATGTACACCAATTTTGGTAAGACACGGTGTTCATCGGAAAATCCTTTTAAGGTTTCTTCAATCAAAGGGACTGTGAGTTTGCCGTTGGCGTTGGGAATTAAGAGAATTTGATGTCCCGTAGATTCAATCGCACCGGTTTCATGTACAAAAATATGGCCAGTATCAGCGGAAATCACCGCCTCATACGGTCTTAAAGCGTGGCTGATCAACACTTTATTGGTGATGGTTCCACCCACCAAAAAGTGAATATCGACGTTGGCTTGTAACATCGATTGAATGGTCTGTTTGACCGATATACTCAACGCATCCAACCCATACCCATTGAATTGGGTTTGACTGTGTTTTTGCATCAAAGTCAAGATGGATGGGTGTGCAATTTCACTGTAATCATTTTTAAAACTGATCATGGTATCACCTGTTTCTATGTTTTTATTATAACTGAAATGCCCTTAGAATGGGTATAATGGAATTAGTGATTTTATTGAAATGGACGTGTTATCAATGGCGAGATTACCAAAACAAATCAATCAGTGTGTAAAGCATGAAAAAGGGATTAGAGACCACATTGGGGAATCGGATTCTCAAGTGATTTTATATGATACCATGGTACTAAAACAATCGACACTCAGTTTGGATGCGAGAAGAGAAGCACGAGCCCTACAATTGCTAGAGGGATCCCTACCGGTGCCTCATGTGATTGAAACCCATGAAACCAAACGGTTCTATTACTTATTGATGTCCAAATGTTCTGGGAAGCCATTGTTTCAATGGCCACTGTCCGTGGCGATTGAACAAGCGTGTGAAGGCCTCAAGCGATTGTGGACAATACACATTGATGATGCCGTGTTAAATACCCCTAAAACCGCCCTAGAGACGATTAAACACAATGTCTTAAATCATCGAACAACGTTGATTGAAAACGCCGATGAAGGCACATTTACATCCGAAAGATACAAAGACCCAGAAACCCTGCTCACCTATTTGGTTGATCACTACCCATACGATGCCCCTGTGGTGTTGTCCCATGGGGATTATTACTTACCAAATGTCTTATTTGATGGGACAAAAATCACAGGGATGATTGATTTTGGTTATGTCGGTTACTTTCCAAAAGAAAGAGACATTTCAGCGCTCATAAAAAGTTTGGTTTATAACTATGGTGAGAACCCGAACTATCTCTCATGGGTAGAACAAACCTTACATGAAACATTCAATCCAAACATCATTGAATACTTCATGTTATACGATGAATTGATATAAAACAAGGTGAGAGCGTTTACGTTCTCTTTTTGTTTGATATTCAAATGAATATAGTGGTTTAGAGGTTTCACCTATGTTATAATGGTTAAAAAAAGAACCAAGGAAGACCAATATGCCAAAAAAACATACATTAATGATCATATCATCCATCCTCATGATGTTACTCATGGGGACTGTCTACGCCTATAGCGTATTCCGTTATCATATCGAAGACTTGTATCAAATATCCACATTAACATCAGGGTTCCCCTATATGACGTCTTTATTCTTTTATGCTTTTTCGATGATGGTAACGGGGAGACATTTAAAACCAACCCGCTTGAGGGGATTTGTTTTTTATGGTACCTTACTCATCATCTTGGGTTACTTTCTATCGGGTATCGCCACACACATTGGGATGTTGGTGTTCTCGTATGGGGTTTTGATTGGAACAGGGGTCGGGATGGTGTATGGCGTGCCGATTTACATGGTTCAAAAACTATACCCGAAAAGAAGTGGGTTGATGACAGGTATCATCCTCTTGGGTTTTGGGATGTCACCACTCATCACCGCGCCGTTAACGAGTGCCCTGATTGAATGGACCAGCATTCGTCAAACATTCTTTATATTGGGGGTTGTGTTTTTAGTCCTTCAATTACCGCTCTCATATATATTCATATTAAAAGAGCGTACTACCTTTAAACAAGAACCTGTTGAACAGCGGTTTAAAGAAAAATTAAAACCTTTTAAACGCATTTATGCCTTGTTTGTGATCGCGACATTGGTCGGTTTGATGATGATTGGGTTAACCTATCAGGTAGGGGTTCGTTATTATGGGTTGAATGAAACCCACGTCACGATCGCCTTGTCATTTTTCGCCATTTTAAATGGGTTAGCCAGACCGCTATTTGGTAAACTCATGGACAATCAAGGCTTTAAATTCTCTGGTATTTTGAGTGTTTCATTGATTGTGGTTGCGAGTGTGATTGGGTTAATCAATCGAGGGTCTACGTTCTTTTTGTTTGGCATATCGTTTGGGCTCTATTGGTTTAATTTAGGGGCTTGGTTGGCCATTGTTCCGGCAACCATCAAAGAGTTTTATGGGATTCAACAATACGCAAAAAAATACGGTTTGATGTTTACCGGGTATGGCGTAGGCGCGATTCTAGGTACACTCGCTTCAGGTTATATTTTAGATATGTTGGGGGAAACCAGTTATATCTATGGTTTTATCCTCGCTTTGATGGTTGTTTCAGCGATTTTGTTAAGTCAAATGCCTAAAAAAATAAAACGCTCAATTTGAGCGTTCTAAATATTAACAAGAAATCCTACCAGGAAAATCAGTACGAGATATAAACCGACCATCGCAGATAAAACCATACCATCCGCGACATGGGTAATAACCATCATGAATGCGAAAGGACCTTTGGGTTCATACTCGAATTCAAGTTTGTGAATCACGACGAATTCATAAATAATAGCGACCAACAATAATGGCAAATGAATGATGGACACCACACCACGAATCCCCATGGATTCAGATAATAAAAAGCTTGTTATCAATACGATGATGGTTAAAATGAGATACATAACAAAATAATGTAGCAATGTCTTTTTGGAATAACTGAATTCAAAATACCTTAAGATCAACACTTTAACCCCAACCAGTGTGACTGGAATGAGTAGAAGGAAAATTAGGTTGAATAAAACGACAATTAACTGACCGAAACTAAACATACATATACGCTCCTATCTGTGGTAAAGACATGCCAATCGCAATCATTCCAATAATAATACCCAATACAATGACTAGCATAATGAGGGGTAATATGAGGTATGATTTTAAGGATGGATTGGTGGTACTACTAAACAATAAAACAATATAAACTACAATGTTAACGAGTGGAATCGCCATCAATAGGTGAAAGACAAACCAGTCACCCACCGTCATATGGCCATTTGAATTGAACATATTTAAGTCCTCCATTGTATCAAGTATAACATACCATAAAAGTGAATTCCATCACAAATTAAATTAAAATGTCTCCAATCATGGAGACATTTTTGTATTATTTGGCTTTGATTGCACAACGGAGTTTCGCTGAACGTGCTCGAGGGTTGTCATGCACTTCTTGAAGGGATGGTAAATCCGGGCCTGTCACCACGGAATATACCCCTTGACGTTGGTAATACTGGAAGGCTTTTTTGACCAATCGGTCTTCACCAGAGTGGAAGGTTAATATCGCCACACGGCCACCGGGTTTTAATAATAGTGGCAATTTCTCCATCAAATCATAAAGCGCTTCATACTCTTGATTGACATCAATTCTAAGGGCTTGAAAAGTGCGTTGAGAGGCTTTCTTGATGGCTTCTTCCTGAATGGATTTAGGTAACTTAGATAACGCCTTTTGAATCACTTTATGCAAGTCCTTGGTTGACTCAATGAGCTCACCTCTTGCGGTTGATTTCGTGATTTCAGTGGCGATTTCTTTCGCATAGACTTCGTCGGCATTCTCGATGAGCATGCCTTCGATTTCATCCGCAGTCAGTTCAAGTAGACGAATATTGGCTGGTATGCCGATATGGGGATTCATCCGTAAATCCAGTGGACCATCAAACTTAAACGTAAATCCCCTCGTTGGGTCATCGATTTGCATCGAAGAGACACCTAAATCAGCCAATACGAAATCGAACCCATCGACTGGGATTTGATCCAAATCTCTGAAATTGATGTTATGTAACGAAAAATCATCTTTGGTGAATCCAGCATCAATCAAACGCTGTTCTGTTTTAGGTAATTCTATGGGGTCTAAATCAGTTGCGTGAAGGTGTCCTGTGTGATTTAAGACGGTTAACATATGTTTAGAGTGACCACCGAATCCAAGGGTACAGTCTAAACCAACCTCGCCAGGTTGGATATTTAAAAACGATAAAATCTCATCTACCATGATGGATCGGTGCATGCCAGCAGGGGTATTGCCTTTCTCCATAACATGAGCAATCACATCTTGATATTTATCGGGTTGTTGTTCTTTGTATTTTTCCTCAAAGGTTTTTGGATATTTACCTGAATAACGTTTACGTCTTTTAGGCTTTTGTTCTTCCATGTTATCAGTCCTTACTAAAGTATATTACCAAAAAACCGTATAATACACAATTCATCTAGTGGATAACTTTTTGTAATACATAATGATGAAATATCATAATTGCGCTTTAAGTCGAGTAATGGTTGTTTAACAACACAATCAAGAAGTCACCTTCCTCTTTAAGCAGTGGAATGAATTGATTTTTTCTTTTGATTTATGTATATAAACACCCATAAATAATGTTATAATATAGTTGAATAATCTCTATACATAAACACTATGAAAGGGTGAACCGGATGAACAAAGCCTTTAAGTTTCGAATCTATCCAAATGAATCTCAAAAGACTTTAATCCATATGACTCTAGGCCATAATCGCTTTCTCTGGAATAAGATGTTAGAAGATAAACAGAAACAGTATGAACTCACTAAAAACATCCTTCATCCCACACCTGCACAATATAAAGATGCTTATCCATTTCTAAAAGACATAGACTCTTTATCTCTAGCCAATACGCAACTCAATCTAGAAAAAGCTTTTAAACAATTCTTCAATCATAAACAAGACTTTCCTAAATTTCATTCTAAGAAACAAGACTATGGTTATACGACCAATCTTGTTAACAATAATATCGTTCTATTGAAAGGTTATATCAAACTACCTAAACTCGGTGAAGTAAAGATCAAACAACATAGATCTATACCTAGTGATATGACTTTAAAGAACGTAACTGTTTCTAAGAGTAGTACAGGTAAGTATTATGTCTCTATTCTATATGAATACCAAAAAGAGATTAAGAAAAAAGATGTAAAAGAATCGATTGGATTAGATTTCTCCATGACTCATTTCTATATCGATCATGAAGGATTTAAATTGGATTATCCTAAAGACATCCAAACAGACTTCAATAAACTCAGAGTCCTTCAAAGAAGTTTATCTAGAAGAATCAAGGGTTCTAGTAACTATCATCAGAAAGTATTAGAAATCGCCTTATTACATGAAAGAATCAGACATAAAAGAGATGACTTTTTACATAAACTATCTAACGCGATAACCAAGCGTTATGATTTGGTGAGTGTCGAAGGATTGAATCTTAAAGATATGTCTCAAACAAGTCCATATTACGCTAAGCAAATATCACGGTTTGGTTGGACTAGGTTTATATCATTCTTGAAGTACAAGTTAGAAACACAAGGTAAGACTTTGATGGTGATGGACGAGTGGTATCCATCGTCAAAGACATGTAGCTGTTGTGGGGACATCAAAACAGATTTGAAGTTATCTGAGAGAGTCTATCATTGTTCAAATTGTGAGTTACATTTGGATAGAGATCATAACGCAGCGATCAATATCAACAAAGAAGGGTTTAGAAAGTATAAGTTAGCTTTTCAGTTATAAATGAATAAGAACCGTAGGGACTACGGGGATAGCCTATTGAGTCACTGGCGGGTACGCTGGTATGGATAGGAAGCCCCCACTTCTATTTAAGTGGTGGGTAGTTCACCTGTTATAAAAGACTTTTGCCATCGAATGATTAGTCGTCAATATTCCATTTTTGACTTCAAATATCTTAAGTAATATACGTCAAATTTAGATGGTTTTATATAGTTAGATATGATAATATTAAAATATATACCAATGATTAACTAAAAAATGATTATTCCACTTACTAAAAAATGAATATAAATATCCGATGATTTGAAAAATGAGTAAAGACGATTTTACCAATAAGATGTCGTACAGAAGTTTGGAGGATTGACCATTCATGAAAAAGCATTATGTAGTGTTTATACTTTTATTTTCCATTATGATGTCAAGCTGTTCTAAGATAGTTAATTTCTCAAAAGATGATTTAGTAACCGATACACAGCGTATAGAATTGATGATTTATAATGAATCAATAACTGGTGTTACGGTTAAGGTGATTGAAGAAGTAAATCTATCGTCATTCATAGATGATTTCCTTCAATTGAATATAAAGACTACATTTGGGGCACCTGGAACGCTCGATGGATATGCCATCAAGATTATCTATCACAACGGTGATTACCACCTAATCTCTAAATATCATATGGAGTATCGTAATGGAGATGATAAACTCATAAGAGAAGATAGAATATCTCTAGATGTCGATATATTTGATAACATAATGATCAAATATTCAGCTGACGGAAGTAGCACCAACTAGGAAGAATGATTAAGGTTACCATATTTTTTATGCGAAATGACGGTTTATAACCAATCAAATCGTATGATGAATAGGAGAAAATAAGTTTATGAAAATGACAACAAAATCAACAAATGATGGTTTTTTTCTCGATGACATCACTGGTATTTTTGGTATAGATTATAAAATCGAGTTAAATGAGGCATATGATTATCAATCAAATTTACTCATCCATTTTAAGACAATAAGTAATGGCGATTTAAGAATCAAATTTTATAATGTTACAGATTTCAATCTAAAATATATTGGCGGTCGTTTTAATTGTTTGTCTAGTGTTCAGATTACAAAGCACAATAGCTATGAAAAAGAACATCAATTCCATGTTGATGATTATGAAAATGGTATGATTGGCTTTTATTGTGAATCCTATGAAGAAGTATTCGACAAATCTTGAAATCCAGTATGAATATAGAGTAATGAATTTCACGTAATTGTGTACACTTTAAGGTATTAAAAGCAAAATGAAGTAAGTGAGGAAAAAATGAAGCTAGAAAAAATTAAAAAGTTATCAAAGTTATTATTACCTTATGCTTTGATCTTGCTCGCAATGAATAGCGATTATTTCATTAAGGACGTAATCATTCAAATCATATTCAATTGTTCACTTATAATAATCGTGATAATTTTAACAATAAAAGAAATAAAATGACTATTTCACATAACGAGTATTGAACAGGGAGTGAGAAATGATATGACGAATTCGGATAGTAAAATGAGAAAAATAAGACAAATAGCTTTTATACCTTTAGTTGGACCCTACACAGCTGCAACCATTCTATATTTTAATCGATACAAGTTAGAAAAATACTCTGAAAAAAGATTTAATTTATTGCTTATTTTGTTAGCCATAGTTCTTGCAGTTGTAAATATGATTAGACTTTGGTTGTTACAAATCTATAATTTATTATGGCTGATTAATGGATCAACATTTATTATTAGTAGCATTCTTTGGTTTTTTTGGTTTACAGTTTCGGCTAAAGACGTCACATTCAAAAAGATAGAATAAAGAAACAAAATATCGGTATTAACATTTGTGAAATCCTATTGAGTTATTTATACATTCGTATCAGCGCATTGTTATTTCTACTGTTAAAAGAGGAGTAATCGGTGCAGGATTTGAATTTTCATTTCATCCAATAAACAAAACAAGTGAACCTTTTAAACAAAATGAATGTTGGGTATTATGATAGTCCTAAAGTGAGTGTACCATTTAGTGCTGAGAAGATATTTATTATGACTCAGTATCCTTTACTAGAAAAAGGACTGCTTAATTAAAATTTTAAAAGGAAATGAAGGAGAAAAAATGGCGTTTTCATATTACGAATATTTTAATAACTTATTTATCCTACCATTGGTAATGTGTGCAATTTCAGTAGTAGTCATACTAGGTATGATAATTTACTCTTTAAATTTAAAGACACCTTTAACTATTAAATTTAAGTTTGACTTTTCAATTTCAGTAATTATTTGTATTATATTGCTTATAGTATTCGCTCCATCGTTAAGATATGGTGTGAAGATGTTAAATGATAATAAAAATAGCGCAATTATAATCGATGGGGAAATCGAAGAGATTGAAAAAGTTACATTTTCACCACGCTACATGCATAAAGATAGAGTAGTATTTGCAAAAATGATAACGATTAATGGTGAAAAATACTATTGTATGACAGTTGGTGATTTAGCTGTGGGTGATTATGTTAAAGCTTCGTATTTAAAAAACAGTAGATTAATAATTAAAATTGATTTTTATGGTGTTAATCAATGATTGTGGAATAACAAGAGGATTTTGGAACGATTTTGAAGAGACATACTTAAATGGATGATGAGGTTTTTCGATTAAAGAAAAGGAGAAAGCATGAGTCCAATTGATAGAATCAAAAAAGAATATTACGCAACATTAGTCATAGATTTATTCGTTTTAATTGTATCATTCATGGCAATGGTATGGTCACTTATCGACGATTTTGAAGTACCAAATTATGACATTGAAGCAATGATACGTGTTTTCTTCCTTCCGTTCACATGTTTCTTTGTAATAGTTGTATTTACAAATTTTCTCGTAAAACTATTAAAAGACTTTAAACAAATACGTTCAAATAATTATAAACAACTGGTTGGAAGAGTTGTTGGGTTTGCTAAAAACCAAACAGAAACAGGTGACCAGATTAATAATTTTCCAAAGATTTATATAAGAGAAACTAAAAAAACAATAGAACTCCATGTTAATGATCATGTTAATTTAAATCAAGAATATACTTTTTTGTATCTAGAACACACGAGAATCGGAGCTGTGAAGTGTGGAGAGATTGATGATAAGTAATAATGAAATATGGAATTTGATAAATCCATAGAAAGAGGACCATATGGGAGCATGGGGTACAGGATTATATTCAGATGACGTCGCACAAGATGTTAAATTTTTATACAAAGAATTATTAATGGTAGGATTATCAAATGAAGAGCGACCAAAAAACTAATCAAGGATAGTCAATGGCTGATCAATGATATGTATGATGGCCCTGTGTTTTGGTTTGTTTTAGCGGATACACAATGGAAATTAGGTAGATTACTCCCTGAAGTTAAAGAAAAAGCAGTGAAATACATTCAAGACGGCGAACATCTAAAAATGTGGTCTGAAGAAAATCCTAAATTAGGATTAAAGAGAAAAGAAGTCTTGGATAAATTAATGAATCAACTGAACTCTCCAATGCCAGAAAAGAAGAAGATATCTCCTTACAAATACTACCGAAATGCTTGGAAGTTGGGCGATACATATGCATACCAGTTAAATGGAGATTTCGCTAAAGAAAACGGTCTTGATGGTAGGTATATTATCATTCATAAAATCGGTGATCATGATTTTAATAAAGGAATGGATAAGGATGTTTTTCCAATTATTCATATGAAAATCACACCAGATAAGAATCTTCCGAAGAATGTCAATGAAATAGAAGCGTGTGAATATATCAGACTTAATCGGAACAGTAACGATAAAAAGTTTGACTATACCTCTTATCTTTGGGAAACATCAAGTAGATTTTTTAACAAATTGATATATGTTGGTAATTATTCTATTACACCACCTACTTATGAGTGTACAACGAGATATTATGGAATTCTATTTACCACTCTATCTAAAAAAAGAGAAGATATCCTTTTAAGGTATTACATTAGTAATAAGGATTATCAATTTAAGTAGTTCTTTCTATTAAAAGTGCTACAGGCTGGTATGTTTGGTGGGTAATTGATAGTAAAGGTAATCAAGGTTTATTGATTACGGCCGGTTCTGGAATAGGTTCTCCATCAGTAAGTGTCACATGGTCTCCATTTTTCTCGTGGAGAAAAACAATTTACGATCTGAGTGGATTAAGCATCGTAGCTGGTGGTTCAATTGATTTAGGGCTTAGTGGTGGTGTTGAACTCATGTTTGATAAAAACGGACCACTTGGAATAACATTAAATTTAGGTCTTGGAATTTCAGGAGCTGAAGGGCACCTACATGGATGTGTTACAGCTTTAATACCAATTAGGAAAAACTATCGTGCGTCGCGTTCAGATATAAATAGAATAATAAATTCAATTAGAAGTTTTATTCAGACAATTTATATTTAAATTTCCTTATCAGGAGGACATTAAAATGATTAGAATCAGTCAATATAGTGTAACAAATATACGAATGTTGTTTGTAATCATATTCTCCCCAATTATAGCAATCGCTAATTTTCTACCTAATGTACAAGAAGCGTGGAACTTTATAGTTTATCTGCAAATATTAGTATCAGGATGGGGTATATGGGTGTTAATTATTATTTTAAAAGGAAGTCGAAGAAAGATTATATTCACATCAAATAATATTCATATTACGGATTTATTTCATGCTACAAAAGAATTTACTTGGACACAAATAAATGGAATCGAGTATAATTATCGATATATTATAAAAAGGTATAAAATAGCGTTTGATAAAAATTATGACTTTCTCTTTGAAGCAAATGACAAAACTATTAAGAAAATTATTGAGATTTGTCCAGTTTTAGAAGTAAAAAATCAATTTAAAACGATGATAAGTTAGCAATTATCGTCTTATTAACTAATTTTTTTCTCGGTAGGTGGAATTATTGCCATGATATGCTTAAAATCTGACTGGAAACTCGATGGTTGGATTACCATATAGGAGGCTTTATATGAGTAAAATCACAGTGTTAAGAAATAAATGCACTAATACAATAAACGATGAGATATTGTTATCTATTGATAATAAAAAAATTGATGATATTAACGACATAACAATAGACAATGGATTACATAGATTTGAAATCTCACAATTCCATTTTTACAATAACAAGTTTTTCTTTTTTGCAGCCTTATTAACGTTGTTTGACTTACTAATAAATACAGTTGATGCAGGATATTTACCCAGAAGATGGGGAAAATATGCTAAGCTCGAATTTGAATTGAACGTTACTGATGATGTTACGCTATCAATTGAAATGAAACGTGTAAGGAAAAACATCATATGTGATCAATATTTCTTTGAAACTAATAATTTATGTGGTTTCAATGTTGTAACCTATGAGGAAAGAAGTATTTTTACAGTATTAGGCGCTATTACATTTTGGGTCACGATTTGTACCTTGTTAACATTTATAGTACTGATATGTTTCTAAAATCAATAAGTAATATTTAAATAGTTGATATTACAACCCCGAAATAAGCAGATTCATAAGTAGTGATGGTTATTTTTGTCAACAAGGCGATATTCTAACAACTAATATGTATGCTTATAGGGTAAACAATCCAATCACTAATATTGATATGAGCGGTTTAGCACCTGCTAAAACTTACATAGGTGGTTCCGCATGGATACAAATAGCTAAAATGTGTTTTGGACAATATTCTTCTGTAGCTATGGTGCATTTGCTTCTTTGGGGTCTAAGTCTGATAAGAACTGGTGTGTTATCTACATTAGGAGCTGCTATCATTGCGATAGGTATAGCACTTTTAATTATTTCTGTTGTTTGGAATATACCACAGATTGCAGCAGCTATTTATTACACAATAAAGGATGGTGGATTTAAGTTGAAGACACATTATTGGATTGTCGTTTTGGTATACAGTGGAGGATTTGTATTAATATGACTAAAGAAAAGAGAAATCAGGGAATTCTAATTATAATGGCATTGTCATTTTCGGTGTTTGGTTATATTATTACTGATAAAATGGGAATGGGCTGGAGTAATGCTCCATTTCTGTTTACAATCCTTATGATTAGTTCAGCGTTAATTATTGTTTCTTCTAATCCTATATATAAATACTTATGTGAAATAAGCTATAAAAAAAGAACAATCATAATTGCAATCATCGTGTTCATAATAAGCATAATCTCAATAGTCTTACATGTTGTTTTCTTTATCCAATATGCGAGTTAAAAAGTGCTTTTAATACCTTAAAGTGGACACGATAAGTGAGAATTTCTTACTTTGAGTAATACATTTGATCAGGTTTTTGATAATCGATTGAACTATGGATTCTATTTTGATTATAAAACCCTTTAACATATTCAAATATAAATATATAAAATGTCAATTAAAATAATAATTATAAACCTAAAAAAACATTAAAACGGCTTAGTTAAGCCGTTTCATTCGTCTTGGTGGAGATGAGGGAGTTGAACCACCAAATAAGTATAGCTTTCTTTTCTTTTTTATAGATTGTATAATTATAAAATGAAACCATGTCGTTATACAAATGAAAAATAAGATATGAAATTAGATATAAGCCTATGATATAATTATTATAAGTATAATATTTAGGGGTGGATTTCATGAAGAATAAATTTGTGTACTTAATTGGATTATTCATTTGTTTTTTTGTGATTTTATATAGTGCAATTTTTGCTTCTAGTGGATTTGATATAACATCTTTTACCACCTATAACTTAATAGATTATCCAATAATTTATATCATTTCATTTAATCTACTGATTATATACCCTCTGTACTATCATAAAAATAATTTTTTTGAAGTGGTTTTTTCCACTGTGCTTTTATTCAATTTAATAATTAATTATACTTTGATTGCATCTTTTAGTCATATTGGTATTGGTGACTATTTTTTTCCTATTTTAATGAATTCACAAAATATTATTACTGCCTTAACATTTAATATAATCATTGCATTATTCATAGCCGTCATACTCCTAATTATGAAATTCAAAGATAGAAAATACTATTTGATTGTCCATGTTTTATTTTTAATCATATTGAGTATTATTCACCTTTTATGGTTTTTAGGAGTTAAATACGAGAGTATTAACACACCAAATTTATTTGAACCTAGACCATTTGACTTCATTTATCAATTGCTTATTTTATTAAAGGGAGGTTATCTTTTCATTTCTTCAGTTGTTATTCTATATGTATTTTTTAATAGTATAATAAGTAAAATGCAAAAAATAGTAAACATAGACCTTACAAAACTATCTAAAATTCTTGTTTGGTTTTTCTTTGGTTTTTTTGGAATTGAAAGATTATTTGAAAAAACTAATAAGTGGATCTTTCATTTCCAAATACTATCTGCAGCACTCATGATTGGATATTATTTTACAATGAATACTATGTATTTTAATATAAGATTAAATATGTTATTTTTTGTAGTTTTTATTGTTTCAGGGATTTTAAAAATTCTAGTTTCTGTATATAGTTTGGTAAGTATATTAAAAAATAAAAAATTTTAGACTTATTGTTCTATCATTCGTCAAACAATAAGTCTTTTTATTTGTATTTTAACAGATCAAAAATAAAAGACCCTAATGGGGCCTAGTATTTAATACATATCACCTGATAAGATAATCAGTTAATATGAATGTTGTGCCTGTTGGTGGAGATGAGGGGAGTTATTAATAATAAATATACATTTTTCTAGTGTAATTAAAACGGCTTATGTAAGCCGTTTTATATTTTTATTGTTTAAAATGCATAGTTTAGTAGACATATGAAATAAGAGTATTTAAGGGCGTTTTAAGGGTGAGTTTTTCAATCTAAAACAATTATCTCATAATTTGAATCTAGATAGTGATTTATTGTTTCATAGTGCATAACTATGGAAACTTTACCAATTACTACAGTATTGTCATCAATCAATCTATTCAGTGTAACGAATGTAATGTTATCAGGATCATCATCATCTTTAGCAAATTTAAGAACTTGATTGTCAATGTTGATAATTCTTATATAAGGTTCTGATTTATACATTACAAGACAAATATCATTATTTTTGATTTTTGCAGTGGTATCGACAAATACAATATCATTTCTTGTTATCTTTTTGTTTAACATTGTGTCATCTTTGACTTGAAAAACGATGTAAGGATTGAAATCCTTTCTAACATTAATAGATGGATACTGATCTCTTATATACCCATTTGATATTGATTTGTATACATGAACTACCTGATTAATATCATTGAAGTGAATCATGTCACCAATTTGGAAATTATCCAAAATATAAACATCAGTTCCTAATATATAATCCGCAGATACTCCGTAAAAATTGGCAAGATTGGTTAAGTTTGTTTGATTAAGTCCGAATATCCCAGACTCTATTTTTGACAACGTTCCAATATCTATTAATGTTTCAAGGCTTACATCATGTAATGTGAGCATATTCTCTTTCCTAAGCAATTTTAGCTTTTCACCAGGGGTCATAATATCACCAACTTAAGTATACTAAAAATTTGTAGTTATTACAATAATTCTAATAAAATTTAGGTGAAATCACAATATATTTGTAAAAAATCCAAAAATGTTGTTGAATTGTTTTTTTCTATGTAGTAAAATATATGTGAATATTTGGAGTAATTACAAAAAAAAGGAGGATACCCAAATGAAAAAAAGAAGTACAGGTTTAAATTTGGATTACATTAGAGGATGTTTAGCACAAAGTAGAATTAGTCAGAAACAATTAGCTAAGTTTTTGAACAAATCAGAAAATTCTATTAATGCAGCATTAAATGGCAAAACACTATTCAGTAGTATTGAGATTAAAATGATGTCTGAACTGTTTGGTGTGAGTGTTGAATCGTTATTTGTTGATAATAAGGAAGGTTCAAAATGATTATTACAATTGATGATAGTTTCACAATTGAAATTGATGGAATTGGTAATCATACACTAATTGAATCTTTGCCAGTTCAAAGGGTTGATCGTAAGAATGATACGAGAAAAATTTATCATGGATACTACTCTAACATTGCAAATGCCTTAAAAAAATATGCAATGATTAAAGTATTGAGTGATTCAGAAAAAAGCACGATTGATAGATATATATCTTCATTCAATGAAATATTAAATTCTGCAATGAAAAAAATTCTAGCGGAAGTGAAGAAATGATTATCTTTTTATTTCATGACTTGTATGAATAGTATTCGTAAAAACAAAATGAAAGGAGGTTCATTATGTGGTTAAGACTGGGTATATTAAAATCTATCCGAAAGTTGTCGAAGAGACAAACTTATCTGGTAATGCATTGCTAATATTCTCGATAATTAGAGAGTTTACGCTGCATAGTAATGAAAAGCAATTCAACAATACATATTCATATTTTACTAATTGGTTGAATATTACCAGGCAACAAGTAGATAAGATATTGAATCAATTAATCAGTGAAAAGTTAGTTTCAAAGCAACGCAATGGAGTAAAGAGTATTCTATGCGCACTTGCAAGATCAGATGCATATATAGAACGTTCATTTCAATACAGACATCTTGCATCAAACCTTGATTTAGAACAGCTTAACGAAGATAAATATATTTGGGTAGAACCATATATGGTAAATGAATTTAATCTTTCCTCACACGAATTAATTTTATTTGCTTTAATATCTGGTTATTCTAGAAGTAATGAATATGCTTTTCAATCAAGTGATAACTATTATAGATCGTGGTTAACTGTACACACAAAAACCTATTATAAGACATTAAGGAGTCTTTTAAACAAGAAACTAATATATTATGGTAGTTCATCAAAAGATGATAATCGAAGAGTATATGTATCTTGTAAACACTTAGATTACTTTGTTAGTGAAAGAGCATTCAAAGAGTTGCCATTCTCAAAATAGATATGTAAAATAATTTCCAATATTTGGAATAAAGTTTACATATTAGACCATCAGTAAATAGGCTCCCCATAGGCCCTCCTATGCCCCATGGATAGGGTATAGATAGGGTATAGATAGGGTATCATATGAAAAAAGGTTACATGACAATGGAAAAATGTTTACATAAAATGTTACTTTTGTATAAGAAAAATGGAAATAAGTTTACACACTATATCTTTATAGCCTTTTAGAATCTTTGTTAGTACATCTTTTTATATTATGTGCTGGATAAATCCATCACCGTGTAAAAAAAGGATTTATAATTATTTAAATCTAAAAATCAAAACATAAAGAGGTAAATCGTGGTTAATAAAACAGGATACATCATATATCGAGTAAAATACGATCAATCATTATCCGTATTTGGATTTTGTGACAATCTTTTAAAAGTTAAAGAATGGGTTAGATTTTTAAAAAGAAGACATCATTCAAATTTCATATATTCGATATCGGATAAAAAAAGTTTCGTAAATGCAGAAAAATATCAACATACAAGGAGAAATAAAAATGCAAGCTGCAATTAATGTTTTAAATAACAACATCGAAGTAATCACATTATCAAAAAGAGACGTGTATCTAATGAATAATAAATATGAGTGGTCAGAAGAAAATCGTCCTTTGCACACTTTCAAAATTAATTTAGATTTACTTGCATATCGTGAAATGCACTATTTTAAAAATGACTCTGTAGTATTTGATTCAAGTATAACAGCTGAGAGTTTAAAAGCTGGAGATCATGTAGTATTGATTAACAAAAAAACTGGTTTTGTGAGTTTAAGAGAAGTTCGCATGGTAGCAGGTAGATTACAGTATTCATTTAGTGATTACTATGATCAGTTCTTAAGCGATAATACAATATCTATGAAAACAAAAAGATACGATTTGCTCGGTAAAATTGTTTATAGAATTTGGTCCGTGTCCAAATAGTATGTATTGAAAGTAATCAACAATCAGCTTTTGTTAGTTTAATCAACTATGATTATTTGATAATCGAAGAAAGAATAAAAATCTTATAGAGTTAGTGTACACACAATATGATTTATCATATTTGTGTTCACACTTCACACTATCTTACACGGCGGTTATATCATGCATTAATACATGTTGAAAATTAATGATAGTTCAAATAATCTCCGCCATTTTTCTTATATTGGCTTTGCTATCGTGTTTTAATTGAATCAATAATTATTTGCCCTTAAAAATGCCCTCATAAACATAGAAACGAGGTGATTTCATGGCAGTTTGTAAACGTGGTGATAAGTATTCATATCGAGTTTATGTATATGATCATGAACGTGGTAAAAATAGACAGATTGAGAAACGTGGATTTACAACACGAAAAGCAGCGAGACAAGCAGAAGTAGAATTCTTATCAAAGTATGAATTAACAAATAGTTTAAAAAAACATGAACTTAGTTTTAAAACGGTTTATGATTTCTATTTGTATCAAAAGAAAAAAGAATGGAAAGCAACCACATATTATGGTATTAAAAAGATATTGGATAAATGGCTACTTGAACCATTTAAAAATTTAGACTTCACAAAGATTACTAAATCGCACATTAACAAGTGGAGAAATGAATTAGACAATCATGGTTTTTCATCCAGGTATAAGAATAAGTTATTAACTAATCTCAAATCGATGTTTTCATTGGCCATGGATGAGTTTGATATTCAACATAATGTAGTCAAAAGTGAGCCATCTTTTAGAGATGATAAATTAAGCGTAGAATCTGGTATATATACTGAAGATGAATTTAAGATGTTTCAAAGTGTAATTAATGATAACCAATATAAGTTATTGTTTACGATGCTATTCTATACTGGTTTAAGAATTGGTGAAATCAGAGCATTAAAATGGAATGACATCGATACGGATAAAGGATCAATAGTAATCAATAAACAAATTAGCAATAAAACCTTTGATAGAAAACCAATACTAGTACAACCAAAAACTAAAAGTTCAAATCGTGAAGTATTCTATCCAAAGAAAGAGATTAATCCACTACTAGAGTTGAATGTATCGGTTTTGAGCGACTTTTATGGAAATAATAAATCCTTATTCGTCTTCGGTTATAAAAAGCCTCTATCGGAAACAACCATTAGAAGAAAGAACGAACATTATTCAAAGGCTGCATGTTTACATACTATTCGGATTCATGACTTTAGACATTCATATATAACCATGCTGTTTTATAAAAATGTCGATCCATTAACAACAAAAGATCAAGTCGGTCATTCATCAGTTAAAACGACTTTAGATATTTACACTAAGCTAGAAAAAGATACAAGAAAAAATAGAATCAATTCAGCTTTTGATGATGAATAAAGATAGAGTGTAAAAGCACTCTTTTTTATTTCTTAGATTCTAAATGTGATATCGAGTAGTATCAATAAATGACAATTATTTATGTTTTTTTGTGAAAAACTGTCTTTGTCAATAAATGATTATATATAATCATTATTTATACACAAAAAAATTTTTTCGGAAATATTTATCCATTAGAAAAGACATCAGAATTTCTATCATAAATACATAAGAACGATGTTATGGATTATAAATTAATGTGATGTTGTGCATCTAATCCATTATTATTGAACATACGAGAATAATTTAAACCAATAAAACGATAATTTAACTAATCTATCATGATTCAAACCCTATGTAATTGGATTGTGAACAATTTGTGATGCATCCTTATTATTTTATAATAAGTATTGCTATTCATTCGTGTATTCAAAATATGAAATTTGAGCAATAAAAAAACAACCTTGATGGTTGTCTATTTTGTAATAAATTGAAGTGTATCAATGTCAGGCAAAAAAATTATATTGATTCGATTTTGATTAATCATGCGGTGAAGTAAATTCTTCCCTTGATATTTATTATTCAAAGTCTTTCCATAACTCTCTATAAGTTTTGTTATAGCTTTCACTTGATCCATTTCTATATCATTTTTTTCTTTACCCTCATAAAATGAATAATAAAAAGTTAATGCGATAGAACTGTTATATAAATCAAACTTATCGAAAATAGTTTGAAAGTAAGAATAATCCTGTTCATTTAAAGAATGCCCAAAAAACATTATGTGGCTATACTTATTTTCCATAATGTCAAATTGATTTTTTTTAGAAGGCAACAGAAGTTGTTCTACCTTTTTGTATGTTTTACTAAATAAGTAACCGTGCTGATTATAATCAAATTTAGAACTATCAATACCAATTATTATCCTATTATGACTTAATTTGCCATGAACATAAGTTGTAACTGAATCATATGGTGATGGAGCATCAGTATAGTTAAATGATAAGACTCTAAAATTACTATGGATATCCAATCCTTGGCCAATAGTGGAAAAAAAGAAATCATATAATTTAATAGAATTATTCTTATATAATTCATTGTTCTCAGATTGAGCATATAAATATTCTTTAAAGTTGTCTTCAAACCTATGTACCTCTTTGTTGAGGAACCTCACCCATGAATCAGGACTTTCTGTTTTTTCTTGATCCAATAATGAGTAATAAATCATAGTCATCAGTATGAATTTATCTTTATCTAAAGCCGTTGTTAAAATGTCTTTATTGTTGATTAAGTGATCGTAACTATAAATTTCACGATTAAGTATTATTCTAAGATTTTCCCAGTAAGAATTAACTAATAGTCCATTAGAGTCTGATTTTTGATAAACAAGATGAAAGATGTACATTTCGACATCTGACCATAACGGATCTTTATCATAATAAGCATTCATTAATAGAATGTCAATTATATTCATACTGGACAAATTTTTTTTATTTGCAACAATAAAACCTCTAATACTTGAAGCTGATATTCTGCCGGTTAAAAATCCAAAATCAATTTTGTTAGTAATTGAACTTTCAAAGTAATCTTTAAAACTTGAATTGAGTTTGCATTTTTTATCAAATCCATTGCCAATAATTAAGAGTTTCATTACACGTTCTCCTTACGATTTCTAGAATAAGGGCAGATTTAAAGGGCAATACATTTATATACACAAAATGGCTCTATAGAGCCATGAAATTACTGGTGGAGATGAGGGGAGTCGAACCCCTGTGCATGATTTTTCCTGTGATACTTTCTACATGTTTAGTCAATCAGTTGTTTTCATCTAGCAATCATAGATTGACATATTATCACTAGACTAACCTTATTGATTCATTGAATTGCTTAAGGTGGCAACAATACAATATATCTTACTGTTTTGTGCCTTAGACTAAGTCGTAAGAAAACCTAGCGTTGGCTCGCACTTTTTCTTAAGCAGCGAATTGTAAATTTTGGTTTCCGGTTATTAATAACCTCGGTGTTTTTACTTGCACAACCAAGACATGCTTATATCACATTTAAAACCCTGACGAATCCAGAGAACATCCCCATGCGCAATCATTATATAAGAATTGGTTAAGTAAATCAAGAATAAATAACCAATCTATTTAGATTGTCTAAGTCTAGCTACCCTAGAATACTTTGGGTTATCACCATAGCGAACCAAATAATCACTCGCACTTTGGATATTACAACTGTTTCTCGCAACCAAAGGCATTACATAGCCTATATGGGATGCGACCAGGGTGGCTAACGTCACTAAAGAAGGCACATGTAAACCTGCCGATACCACAGCATTATTCATCGCGTTTTGGATGGATAAGGGTTTATTTTGAATGGTGTCACGTATTCTATCTAGCCATGCTTTTGAGTAAACAGTATCGATCAACTCCAGTGGTTGTGATCTGAAATAACTCGAAAGTAATGCGAAAAAGGCATATTCAAGGTGTTCATTAGTAGCAATCGAGAGCGTTTTGAGTATTGAGTCGGCATCGTTTAAATCCAAAAAGAAGTTTGCAATCCCTTGATCGACGATGTTACTTGAGTTTGCTTTTAAGCACCAATCAACCACTCTGGTGGAATCCAATGTGTTTGGATCAACAATCATGGTTGCTAATAACATGGTTTCATAGTAATTCAATTCGAACAACGCATCAGCCAATGCGTTGTTTTTTGGTAGTTTCGATGCGTATTGTCTCAAGTCACCCATTTTCACGCCGATGTATTGAAAAGGTTTAGGCTGTTTAGAAAGTCTTTTATATGTGCCTTCATCTATCAAGGTTAATAAGTCATTATATATTCGATTTAGTTCGGTCAAAGTATCACTCCTAACTAACCACATCATATCATAAAAACAATCGAAATCATTCAGGGAAGGATTGGATTTGTAAGGGGATCTATATAATTTTTTGTTTTTGGGTTGACAATGAAACACATTACTATATAATAGTATTGACTTAGGTTTATTATTGCTTAACCCGAAGTTTATATATACTAAACATTGGCGGAATGACTGACCTATCGGTTTATGGTTATTCTTGTTAATGAAAAACGGATAACGTCTTATTGGGGGTATTGTATGAAAAAATTGATTGAATTGAAAGGTATCACCAAGGCGTTTGGTGGTCAAGTGGTACTAAAGGGCATCGATTTGGACATCTATGAAAACGAATTTGTTACCCTCTTAGGTCCATCGGGTTGTGGAAAAACAACCACACTTCGCATCATTGGTGGGTTTGAAAAACCATCCTCCGGTGAAGTGCTATTTAATGGCGAATCTGTGGCGGATTTGCCGCCACATAAAAGACCAACCAATACGGTCTTTCAACGCTATGCATTGTTTCCCCATTTAGATGTGTATGAAAATGTTGCTTTTGGATTGAGATTGAAAAAAGAATATCAAAAGATGCCAGCTAAAGCGCGTGAAGCTTTGATCGAACAAAAGGTGTCTAAATACCTTCAAATGGTTGGTTTGGTTGGCTATGAAAACCGAAGTGTCCATAAGATGTCTGGGGGTCAACAACAAAGGGTCGCGATTGCGAGGGCTTTGATCAATGAACCTCAAGTATTGTTACTGGATGAACCACTCGCTGCACTCGATTTAAAACTCCGCCAGGAGATGCAATATGAGCTTAAAGAAATCCAACGCAATGCGGGTATTACTTTTATATTTGTTACCCATGACCAAGAAGAAGCGCTAACTATGAGCGACAAAATCGTGGTCATGAATGAGGGTGAAATCCTTCAAGTAGGCACACCAGAAGATATCTACAATGAACCTAGTAGCCGATTTGTCGCGGGTTTCATTGGCGAATCGAACATCATCGAAGGCATCATGAAAGACGACTATTTGGTTCACTTTGATGGTAAAGATTATGTTTGTGTTGACTATGGATTCAAAAAGAATGAAGTGGTCGACATTGTCTTAAGACCAGAGGATTTAGATATTGTCGAACCAGGCCAAGGTTTCATTGAAGGCATTGTAGATTCCATCATTTTCAAAGGTGTTCATTATGAGATTGATGTGAAAACACCAGAACGTATTTACACGATTCATACCATCAAGTACCACGCGGAAGGGTCACAGGTATCCATCGTATTCGACAAAGAAGATGTCCACGTGATGGAAAAATGGTAAGCATGAAAAAGGCGATACCACTGAAGAATAAACTCAGTTTAAGGGATTTAAACCTGATGGGGAGCCCTTATTATGTGGTTTTATTCTTCCTCATCCTCATTCCGCTCATATTGATATTGTTTTACGCGTTTTCAGAACGCGTTAATGACTTATTTATTTCCTTTTCATTTAACTATTTTAGACAGTTTTTAAACGAACCTGCCTTCATTAAAACAATGTTAGATTCCATTAAACTCGCGATTTATACCACATTGGTCACGTTATTTATTGGGTATCCAACCGCATATTTGATTACCAAATCGAATAAGAAAACACAAACATTACTGATTCTCATGATTACCGCACCGATGTGGGTCAATATGTTGTTAAGGACCCTCGCTTGGAAGCAAATCTTTGAAATGCTAAATGCATCCTTGTTAGGTACAGATATCGCTATCATTACTGGGATGGTGTATGTATTTTTACCATTCATGGTATTACCGATTTATACCGTTTTGTCCAAGATTGATCCAAAACTCTATGAAGCAGCCGATGATTTGGGTGCGAATAAGTTTCAAACATTTTTAAAAGTTACCTTACCATTATCGATTACAGGTGTCTTATCAGGCATCACGATGGTATTACTCCCAGCAGCAACCACGCTAGTCATCCCTAAATATTTGGGTAAAAACCGATATTTGATAGGCAATCTCATCGAAGACCGTTTCCTCACTGCAGGTAACTGGGGTTATGGTTCAGCCATCGCCATCATCCTATCTTTGGTCATCATGGCGATGGTCATCTTCACCAAGAAACTCGATCGAAATAAGGGGGCTAAAGAATGAAATCCCTTAAAAACTGGATATCCAAATCTTATATTGGGATCATCCTCGCGTTTTGTTACGCACCAATTTTTTCACTAATCATTTTCTCTTTTAATGAGAATAAGAGTTTGACCAATTGGGGTGGATTTTCACTCAAATGGTATGAAAAATTATTTGATTCGACCGATATCATGACAGCGGTCATTATGACCATTGTCATCGCGGTCCTCGCAACATTGATTTCAGTATTCATCGGAACCCTCGCAGCGATTTCACTGTCGAAATCGAAAAAGGTATTTAAAGATGTGATGCTTGGGGTCAATAACGTGCCTATCGTTAACCCAGAGATTGTCACTGCCGTGGGATTATTGTTACTATTTGTTTCATTCCAGATTGACCGTGGTTACACGACCATGTTGCTAGCCCATGTGGCGTTTTGTACCCCATATGTCGTGATTACGGTGTATCCAAAGGTTAAAAGTTTGGATCCTAATCTCGCGGAAGCAGCGAACGATTTGGGGGCAACCCCAGTTCAAGCTTTATGGTTGGTCGTGTTCCCACAAATCAAGGTCGCGATTTTCGCTGCAGCAGCCATCGCATTCACCATGAGTTTTGATGATTTCGTCATCTCGTACTTTACCGCTGGGTCGGCTACCAACATCAGCATCTACTTATATACATTAAGACGTGGGGTTGAACCCACCATCAATGCGTTATCTACCATCATCATCGTCATCATTGGCGTGGTGGTGACTTATCGATATTTGAAATCGAACCAAAACAACGAACAGGAGATTGAATAACATGAAAAAAACATTGGTTTTAGCATTACTCACGTTGGTGAGTGTGACATTGTCTGGTTGTGGTGTGGTCAGAAGCATCACCTGCATCAATAAAGAAAAACTCAACCTATTTAACTGGGGTGAATACATTGACCCAGCCATTTTAAGGGGATTTGAAGAAGAGCACAACGTCTGTGTGACGATGTCTACTTTCGCATCCAATGAATCGGCCATCACTAAAATGAAAACACAAGCGTTTGATTTGGTGATCCCTTCCGATTATGCCATTGAACAAATGGTACAAGAAGACCTCATTCAAACATTGGATTGGTCAAAGATTGAAAACTTCAATCCGAACACCGATTTAGCACCAGGGTTGGTATCTATATTAAATGCGCTTGATTTTGATTTACTCGATTATGGGGTCCCGTATTTTTGGGGGAATGTCGGTATTTTATACAACAAGGATGTCGTATCCCAAAGTGAACTTGAAGCCCAAGAATGGGATATATTCAAATCATCCTCCTATGAAATTGCGTTTTATGATTCAGCTCGAGATGGCTTCATGGTCGCGTTAAAGAGTTTAGGTTATTCGATGAATACATCGACTCAAACCGAACTTAATGAAGCGGAAAACTGGTTGATGGATTTGGCCAATAAAAACAATGTGGTCTTTTTAACCGATGAAATCCTCGATGACATGGTTTCACTCACCTACGATTTAGCCCTAACGTATTCAGGGGATGCCATCTATTTGATGAGTGAACAAGAAAAACTCGATTTCTTCGTACCAAACAGTGGGACAAACGTTTGGGTAGACGCGTTGGTCATTCCGAAGAATGCGAAAAATGTCGATTTGGCTTACGCATTCATCAATTATGTCCTCACAGCAGAATCAGCGACTCTCAACACCGAATATGTCATGTATTCCAGTCCAAGAAAAGATGTTTATGAAGCGATGATTTCGGAAAGCTCAGATTTCTACGAATACCGTAATGCATATAATGTTGTGATCCACACGAATGATGAAGTGTTCCGTTATGTACCAACGACCAAAGCATTCATTTCAGATGCTTGGGCGAGAATTCGTGCATTGTAATAGATAAAGCCTATAGGATGTCACTTTAGTGACGTCCTTTTTTATTAAAGAATTAAATAATTCCCTTTCTTATGGTAAAATGGAAAAGAATTGAGGTTTACTTATGCAAACAAGACACGAAATCAGAATCGAAACCATGACATTTTTATATCAACAAGACCTTCGTGGGGATATTGTTGTTGAACCATTTAAAGAATCCTATGATTTGTACCACGCGGTTTTAGCCCATTTAGCTGAAATTGACCAATTAATCAAAGATACCTTGGTCAACTACACCATTGAACGATTGTCCTTTGTTGACCGTGCCATCATTCGACTAGCTGTATATGAAATGATGTATACCGATACACCGAAACCAATCGTCATCAATGAAGCCATAAAACTCACCAAAGCTTACTCTAATTTAGAAGATGAAAAACAATCCGCTTTTACCAACCGCTTACTAGACAACATCTCCAAACGACTCGGGTGATACCATGCAAGACGTTAGATACCTAACGGTTTCCGCGTTAACCAAATACATTAAGCAAATCCTTGAAAACGATAAGCACTTAGGCCAAATCTATATCAAGGGTGAAATCTCGAATTTGACCAAACATAGCCGTGGTCATTTTTACTTTACGCTCAAAGACGAGTCCGCTCAAATTCGTGTGACGATGTTTTCAAACTACGTTAAGAATTTGGTGTTTAGTCCTAAAGATGGCGACAAAGTCAGACTCTTTGGTTCGATGAGCGTGTATGAAGCTGGTGGGTCTTACGCCATCAATGCATATACCATGGAACAAGATGGTATTGGCAGTTTGTATCTCGCTTATGAAAAGCTCAAAAGAGAACTACAAGACAAGGGCTATTTTGACGCCATAAGAAAAAAAACCATTCCAACTTATCCAAAAGCCATCGGGGTCATCACGTCACCAACCGGGGCAGCCATTCGAGACATCATTCATACCATTGAAAGACGTTATCCAACCACCAGACTTTATTTATACCCAGCCTTGGTTCAAGGCGAAGAAGCGAAATATTCGATTGAAAAACAAATCAAACAAGCCAACCAAGATGGCTTAGTCGATGTCCTCATTGTGGGTCGTGGCGGTGGGTCGATTGAAGACCTGTGGGCATTCAATGAAATGCCAGTCATCGAAGCGATTTATCGTTCAAAGATACCCATCATTTCAGCGGTTGGGCACGAAACAGATTTTACCTTGGCTGATTTTGTATCCGACTTAAGGGCACCGACCCCTACCGCAGCCGGTGAACTCGCTACCCCAAGCAAAGACAATTTATTAGAAACGGTCTTAGGGTATCAGCGCGGCTTACAAGTTTATATTCAAAAATACCTCGAACAACAAAAAACGACCCTCATTCATTTGGATGAACGCTTGATGGTGAACGGACCAGAAGCGCTCATCAAGCAATTGAAAGACCGGTACACGGTTTCGCAAGAAAACCTCAACAAAACCATGAATCAACTGCTGATGCATAAAAGAAATCAAGCACAGATGTTGGCTCAACTCGTCACATCGTTTGATGTGGTCGCTTTGGTCCAATACAAAAAAGAGAAAAATGCTTACTTGGTCAGTCAATTAGAGAGTCATTATGAACGCATAGTATCTAAAAAAGACGATCATTTTCAACGGTTATTACAAGCGTTGAAGCACCAAAATCCACTCACATTGATGGATAAAGGGTATACCTATACAACGAAAAATCAAAAACGCATCGAATCGATCGATGATATTGATATCAATGACACCATCGAAACCACACTCAAAGATGGAAAACTCACCTCCGTGGTGAAACACAAGGAGACACACACATGGAAATGACATTTGAACAAGCCATTCAAGCGTTAGAAAAAACCGTTAAAGCGCTTGAGAACAAGGACATCGCATTAGATGAAGCTGTCCGTCTATACAATGAAGGACTCAAGCTATCTAAAATTTGTTATGAATTATTAACAGCATCCGAAAAATTGGTGGTTAAAACCATCACGCCCAATGGTAGTGAGGATTTTAAACTAGAATAAGAGGTTTTTATGCAGCTAAAAGACATCAAAGACCCAAAAGACATCAAAACATTATCGATCAAAGAACTCGAAAGTTTATCTCAAGAGATACGCCATTTTTTGGTGGATTCTATCAGCAAAACCGGTGGTCACCTCGCCTCAAACTTAGGGGCGGTAGAATTATCGATTGCGTTACATTATGTCTTTGAGTCACCCAAGGATCAGTTCATCTTTGACGTTGGACATCAATCCTATACCCACAAAATTTTAACCGGCAGAGCCAGTCAATTCGAAACCTTGAGACAACATCAGGGTCTTTCAGGTTATATCAATTACCAAGAATCCATCCACGATGTGTGGGAATCAGGACATGCAGGAACTGCTGTATCTGCTTTACATGGGGTTTTAAAGGCCAAGCAATTGAAACAAGAAGCGGGCACTGCCATCGCTTTGGTTGGTGATGGTTCCATCACATCGGGGATGAGTTTTGAAGCCCTCAACCTGTTGGGTTCAGACCCATCTTTAAAAGGCATCGTCATTTTAAACGACAACAACATGTCGATTTCTAAAAATGTCGGTGCGCTTTCTAAAGTATTGACCCTCCTTCGAGGCAATCGTTTCTTGATGAAACTCAGAAATGGGATTGCGAGAATTACCCCCAACCTATTGGTCCGTGTCTATCGCCGATTCAAACGCATGATCAAAGCGTTCTTCCAATCTGGGAATGTCTTTGAAGAATTGGGTTATGTCTATATCGGTCCAATCGATGGAAACGATTTGAAAACCGTCATTAAAACCTTAAAACAAGCGCAGAAAATGAAAAAAAGTGTCGTCATCCACGCCGTGACTGAAAAGGGTAAAGGCTATGAAGTTGCCGCTACCGATAACGATGGTAAGTTTCATGGGGTGGGTTCATTTGACAAATCTACAGGTAATCCGACCAAAATTAACCATCACGGGATGACATCCTTCTCTGAAGTGATCTCAACTGCGATGATTGCTTATCAACATATCCAAAAGACATTCGTCGTCATGCCAGCGATGTTGGTTGGTACGAAGTTTGAAAAATTCTACCAACAATTCCCGGACCGTTTGATCGATGTCGGGATTGCTGAAGAACATGCAGCGACGATGGCTTCAGCCTTATCACGTAATGGCATTCAAGTATTCTTACCACTGTACGCCACCTTCAGCCAACGTGCGTATGATCAAATCATGAATGACATCGCGAGAAGCGATACCAAAGTCATCTTTGGCATCGACCGTGCTGGGTTTGTCGGCGACGATGGGTCTACCCATCAAGGCTTATACGACGTATCGATGTTCTATTCGATGCCAAACGTGGTCATCACGATGCCTTATGATGCGAAAGAAGCGTTTGACCTATTACATTATGGGTTTAGTCAATCTCACCCATTTGTCATTCGCTATCCTCGTTTAGAAACCCCGTTTGATTCTAATCATTTACCATCATTTGATCCGATCACACTTTCCTGGCCAATATTGAGCGAAGGGATTGCTCAAGTCTGGATATCATATGGTCCTGGTTTGGATTTATTACAAAAAGCCAAATCGACTTTACATATCGATGCGAGAATCATCAACGCCCGTTTCATTCGACCGATGGATTTAACTACCTTAAAAGAAGCTTTAGATTTAAATGTGCCCGTATTTGTGTACGAAGAAGCCTTCGGTTCTGGCACATTGTATCATCATATCTTAGACTATATGGCTAAAGAAGGCTACCATCAAAAAATTCGTAACATGTCCGTGAAAGACATCATCCACCATGGGTCAAGAACCCACAACCAAATGGATGCGAAAATGGATCTTACAGCCCTCATGGAGGCTTTAAAAGACTTATGAGGCTCGATCACTACATGGTAGAAACCTACCTCAAAACCCGTTCTCAAGCGCAGGACCTCATCCGTCAAGGGAAAGTCATGGTGGGTAGTCAAATCATCACCAAAACGGGTTATGATTTAAAACAAGAAAAAGTGACTATCCTCGAAGACAATCTATATGTCTCGAGGGGTGGTTTAAAATTATTAGACGCCATTACAGCGTTTAACATCGACTTTAACCATCAAGTCGTTTGTGATATTGGTTCTTCCACCGGTGGATTCACCGATTGTGCTTTACAACACGGCGCTCAAAAGGTTTATGCTTACGATGTGGGTACGCTGCAGATGCATGATCGTCTTAGACAACACCCTCAGGTTGAATTACATGAACAAACCAATATTTTAGACGTAGAATTGCCATCGGATATCGATATCTATACCATCGATGTCTCATTCACCTCTGTAAAACCCATCTTAAAACACCTTGAACTTAACCACGGCCGTTTCATCGTATTGGTTAAACCACAGTTTGAAGTTGGACCAGAATACATCAAAGATGGCATCGTCAAAGACACAAAAAAGCAATTAGAGGCTTTAGACGGTATTATACATTATGCCAAGCAGTTGAATTTTCAAATCCTTGCTCATAAAACCTCAGACTTACTCGGTAAAATGGGCAACCAAGAATTTTTACTCTTTCTTTCAAAGTAAGGTGATGTTATGTTAAAAACCCTCAAAATCGAAAATCTCGCCATCATCGAGGATTTAAGTGTCGACTTCAACCCATCGATGACTGCTTTAACGGGTCAAACCGGGGCAGGTAAAAGTTTACTCATCGACTCCTTGAAGTTGTTGTTTGGCGCGAGAGCCGATGCAGACCTCATCCGTTATGGGGCAGACAACGCCACCGTTTTGGGTGTTTTTACCGATATTCGAAAGCCTTTAGGGGATTATTTGAAAACCTTGGATATCGATCAAACCACATTAACCATCAAACGAGAAATCAGTCGAAACAATAAAAATCAAATTACGGTGAATCAAAAAAACATCACCCTATCAGAACTCAAGCGTATCGCGTTTTTCTTAGGCGATATCCATGAACAACATGATATATCCAAACTATTGGATCCTAAACTCCAATTGTCCTTGATTGACCAAATGGACCCAGATGGGATTTCACCGTTATTCAATCAATATTTGCTCACGAAAGAAAACTACTTAACACAACTTAAAAAATACGAACAAGCCAAAAAAGAACAACAATCCAAAACAGAAGCGTTAGAACGACTCAAAGACGAACAAGATGAACTTAAAAAGTTTGGTTTAAACCTAACGGAAGCGGCTGAACTGGCTGAGAAAATTGAAAAACTATCCCATGAAGAAAAAATCGTCTCCCGTGTATCTAGAGCGTATGAGATTTTAGATGAATTGTATCAAAAAGGCGATTTATACGAAGCCGCGGATGCTTTATCGGAAATTAAAGTCTACGATGGTTTGTACGCGACAGGTAGCGAATCCCTCAAAAATGTGTATTATGAACTCGAAGGTTTAAGAAGTGATCTCAAGAAGAGCTTGGATATATTTGAGTACCGCTCTGAATTCGAACTCGATCAACTCCAAGAACGTTTGTTCGCGATTCACCAACTCGAAAAGAAATATCGGATGAGCGTAGAAGCACTGATCACTTATTTGAAAGACATCGAAGAAAAAATCCTCATGACTGAGGACTATGAAGGGTATTTAAAATCACTCAAGGCCGATTTGGATCAAAAACACAAACAAACCTTGGATGCGGGGTTAAAACTCCACCAAGCCAGAGAAAAACTCGCCAAGAAATTAACCACTGAGATCATCGATGAACTACAATTATTGGATTTAGAAAAAGTCCGTTTTGAGATTGTTTTTGAAAAACAAGAACCCACCCCAGTATTGTATGAAGATGGTTTAGACATCGTCACTTTTTACATTGGTTTGAACCAAGGAGAACCTCTCAAACCTTTGTATAAAACCGCGTCTGGTGGGGAACTATCTCGTTTTATGTTGGCGCTAAAAATCATTTTCGCTAAATTCCAATCGTTGGGATTGGTGGTATTTGACGAGATTGATATGGGGATTTCTGGAAAGACCGCTTCCAAAGTCGCTACGAGAATTCACGCCCTCAGTGAACACACCCAAGTGTTGACCATCACCCATCTCGCTCAAGTCGCTGCGAAAGCAGACCATCATTACCACATATTAAAACGAATCAAAGACAATCGAACCGTCACACAAATCGATGTGTTGAATACAGAAAAGCGGATTGAAATCATCGCCGAGATGTTGTCTGGGGAACGCATGGATGCGTATGCAATACAACATGCGAAAGCATTGCTAGACAAATAAAAAAAGGCCTTCGCCTTCTCTTATTGTTTTTCAATCAACATAATTACTAATGCAATAAACGGTAGAATGATCATCCCTAAAACGAGAATAACTACAATCGTTTTACCCCACCAAGTCTTAAGTGGATTTCTTAGGGTTGGCACTTCAAAAGTGTTTGAATTGGATTCGGGTTTCTTCGTTTTTGGTTTATTTGTTTTATTTTCAGCCATAATTATCACCTCAACTTGATTTCATCATTATGATTATAATACATAACCCCTGAAAAAGAAAGTGATTTCCATGAAAAGTAGTGTAAGAATCATTTTTCACATCGATTTAAATGCGTTTTTCGCATCCGTCGAAATGATTGAAAACCCATCCTTGAAAAATAAAGTTTTCGCTGTTGGTGGCGGCCTTGGATTCAATCGAGGTGGCATTTTAACCACGGCATCTTATAAAGCGCGTCGATACGGCATCCGAAGTGGGATGACGATTGCGAACGCGCTTCATTTATATCCGAAGCTCATCGTAGTACCGAACCGCCATGGTGTGTATCATCAGTACTCGATGAAATTCATCCAATATTTGAAAACCTATACCCACCTCGTCTGGCAAGTTTCGGTCGATGAAGCGTATATGGATGTCACCGACATTGAAGGCATTCATCCCTTAGCGCTTGCGAAAAAAATCCAATCCGAATTGGTATCGAAGTACCAACTCCCCTCATCGATTGGCATTGCACCGACGCTTTTTCTCGCAAAAATGGGTTCAGACATGAAAAAACCAATGGGGATAACCGTGATAAGAAAACGGGATGTCAAATCAAAAATATACCCGCTACCCATCAAAGATATGTATGGGTTAGGCAAGAAGACCTACCCTAAACTAGAAAAGATTGGGATCAATACCATCGCTGATTTTGTAAACCCCGATCATCATTCAAAAATTTTAGAAGTCATCAGTCAAAAGAGTTATGATGCTTATATATTAGATATTCATGGCTTATCATCGAATAAAGTGGATCCCTACAAGTATGCTTTACCTAAAAGCATCTCTAATGAAACCACGTTATCCTTTGATACCGATATGGAAAGTGTCATCAAAGATACATTAATTTCACAATTGAAAGAAGCTTACCCACGGATGCTTCATGACCACCTTCAAACCAAAACAGTGGGGATTCGGTTACGTTATCACAATTTTGAAACCACACAAAAAGTGAGAAGCATTGCCAATTATACCGATGATTATCAAACCATTCTAGACATCATTCTAGAACTGTTCGAAGCTTTTTATACCGGAAAGCCTGTGCGTTTAATTGGCGTATCCTTGAATAACTTAAAACCCAAAGACAGCATCGAAAAGCCATTTGATCTTTTTGAATATCAAGCTATGGAAGAAAAAAAAGACCGCATTTCAGAAGCCTTAAAAGCCGTAAATGAAAAAATATCGAAAGAAACCAAGGATTCTATCGATTGATAATATAAAAAAAGTATATAATAGAACCTAAAGGGGTGAATCTATGATTCGATTAGAAGGCGTATCCAAGTATTACAATACCGATAATAATGTCGTCTTAGGGTTAAGACGCGTCAACTTAGAGTTTAAACTAGGCGAATTTGTCGCGATTACTGGGGAATCAGGTAGTGGTAAATCCACACTACTCAATGTCATATCCGGTTTAGATAAATACGATGAAGGTGAACTGTATGTCAACGGTGAAGAAACCAGTTATTACTCTGTTGAAGAGTTTGAACAATACCGTAAACAATACATCGGATTTGTTTTTCAGAACTACAACATCATCGACTCCTATACCGTTTATCAAAATGTGATGGCTGCTTTGATGATTCAAGGCTATGACCCTGAAAAAAGAAAAGCACGTGCATTAGAACTCATTGAGCGGGTGGGTTTAACTTCCCATAAAAACCACCGTGCATCGAAACTATCGGGCGGTCAAAAACAAAGAGCGGTCATCGCGAGAGCGCTCGCGAAGGATTGTCCTGTCATTGTTGCAGACGAACCGACGGGTAACTTAGATAGTGAGACCGGTAAGAAAATATTAGAATTGTTAAAAGAAGTATCCAAAGACAAATTGGTTCTAATCGTTACCCATAACTATGAACAAGTCGAACCTTACGCCACCCGTAAAATTCGTATGTTTGATGGTGAAGTGGTTGAGGATAAACCCATTAAATCGGTTACACCTTACGAAGCGAAACCAACCATATCTTCAAAAAACATCAGTCCTTTAGATGTGTTGAAATTGGCCTTTGTCTCGCTCTTTAGTGTGCCTAAGAAAACATTTTTAGTGTTCATTACGTTAATGTTCGCATTTACGGCCATCGCTTCGATTTATAGTTTGAATGAATGGGTGAAGAATTTAGGCAGTATCAATAATTATAATCCTGTATTTCGTTCTAACTTTGAAGGTCGAATCGTCGTCACGAAAGCAGATGAATCTGCGTTTACTCAAACCGAACTGAACGACTTACTCAATAAGAGTAAAGTCCAATCCATCATTCATAACGACATACTTTTAGATCAAGAGTTTCAAGTCAGTTCGAATGGGATGTTCACCTATGGTACCTTAAGACCTTATTTTGGGCAGTCTTTACCTTTAGAAGAAGGCAGAATGCCAGAAGCGATGAATGAAATCGTATTGTACCCTAACTATTATGGTGAGTTTTACCGCGTTGGTGATGTCATTGATTTATCTTACGCGATGAACAATCGAGATGGGTTCTATCTTAACCCAGCGACATCCTATGAAATGACTGTGGTCGGTTTATTGAAAGAGTCCTATTACAATTACGTTGGGGTAGTTCACCCAAGTTTCTTCAATCAAGGTATCACCAACACCTACAATCAAAATAACTTGATGCCTGCTTACGCCATTCATCAAAACATGCTCATTACTGTGAATAAATCGACCGATAATAGTCAAGTATTGGGGCTTATGAAAAATTATATTTTCATTGATGATACATTGCCAGATGGACAAGTGATTTTATCCAAATCATTTTATGACATATTGATCGCTGAGTACACCACTTTAGCAAACCTTCAGGCTCAAACCTTTAAATTGACCAAACCAGCCATTAAGTATTCACCGTTAAAAACAGTCGATATCCAAATCATTGGTGAAAAAGATGGCGATGTTTGGGCACAAGAAGTTTACATCAACAAACAAACCTACATGGACTTGTTCTATGAAGGCCCATATCAAATTACTTTATTGACGAATGACACATTCGATGCGAGACAAGTGATGAATGGTTTAGGTTCGAATTACGTATCCGTTCATCCGTTTGAGTATGTCGGTTACGACTATGGCATCGGGTTAGGCGGTTTGATTGGATTCGTCTATTTCTTGGTCGGTGGATTCATTTACATTATCCTCAACCTCGTCATTAAATCCATCATCCAATCTAGACGTAAAGACTTCGTGATATTCCGTTCGATCGGTGCGTCTAAATCTGACTTGAGAAAACTATTATCCATTGAACAAGCCTTATTCAATACCTTTGGATTTGTGTTATCCTTTATCCCACTCATCCTAATGAATATATACATACCACAGTTCAAGGTTATGAGATACATTCCAATCCTCATGTATGGGGTATTCTTCCTCATATTCTTACTGGTATTGTTAAGTATTAATGCGAAATTCGCCAACAAATTGTTTGGTAAGAGTGTCATCACGACACTGAAGAGTGAGTAGGTGAGACCATGATTAAAGCGAATAAAATAGACAAATTTTTCAATCGTGGTAAACGGAATGAAATCCACGTCATCAATCAAATCTCTGTCGATTTACCAGACCATGGGTTGGTGGTATTGTTTGGACCTTCTGGTTCTGGGAAAACCACGCTACTCAATGTATTAGGGGGTCTAGATCGCGCCAAAGGTGAAATCCAATTCAATGATGTGTCATTGCATGGGTATTCCATGGCACAATGGGATAAAATCCGTAATCGTCATATCGGCTATATTTTCCAAAACTATATGTTATTGGAAAATATTTCGATTCATGAAAATATCCAGTTAACGCTCAATATGATTGGCATTACCGATAAGGATGAAATCAACAAACGCGTTGAGTACTTGTTGGAAAAAGTAGGGTTAAAAAACTATAAGAAACGTAAAGCTGGTTTGTTATCGGGTGGTCAACAACAAAGGGTAGCCATCGCACGTGCTTTGGCTAAAAATCCAGATGTCATCATCGCGGATGAACCTACCGGGAATCTCGATTCGAAAAATACCGTTGAAATCATGAACATCATTAAAACCATCTCCAAAGAAAAGTTGGTTTTACTCGTGACACACGAACGTGAACTCGCCACTTTCTACGCTGACCGTATCATTGAACTCAAAGATGGCCAAATCGTTAGTGATACCAAAAACAGTAACGAATCTGGTAGTTTAGACTTAAAACACGATACCGATATTTATTTAAAAGATATGACCGCGATGAATTTATCCAGCGAAGCACTCGATGTTTCATTATATACGGATAAACCAGTCGATCAAATCAAACTTAAATTGGTGTTAAAGAATGGTACACTCTATTTGGACATCGATCAAAAACACGCACAAAAAGTGAACCTATTAACCGATAAGAGCGAAGTCAAATTGATCGATGACCACTATAAAGACTTTGATAAAGGGATGGTTGATAATCTTGATTCATTTCAATTTGGATCCATTATCGATGAATCCAAGGTAGAAAAATCACAACCAGTCATCACGTGGAAACACGCCTTTAGATTGGCTTTTAATAAAGTCATCAATTCTACCACCAAACGAAAATTCCTATTTTTAGGGTTTATCTTGGCTGGGTTCTTGTTGTTGATTGCGTTCGGATTTGTTTCTCGCATGCTTATTTTGGATGAAACCTTGTTCATGCCATACGATAAAAACTATGTGCTTGTGAATAATATTGCCAATCGAAATGAACTGGACAGTATCATCAACGATGAACATACCCTATATGTATCCTATCGACCAAATTATAACGTCGAATTTGAATTGCCAATTTACTATCAAGAATCCTATAGTTTAACCAGTTATCTTCAAACGGATTTCTTAAGTGTGGTTCAAAACGGCGATATTATCCATGGTCGTTCCATCGAAAATGATGGTGAAGTCTTGTTGGATTATAAGATGTTTGAGGGTGAATATAACGAACTCAATCAAGTTCTGAGGGCGTATGGGGTTTCCACACCAACCGAACTATTGAATCAAAAAATCTACTTAAATCAAAAAGAATTTGTATTGGTTGGTTTTGTTGACCGTGGATATAACGCAGTGATTATGCAAGAAATTGATTTTTATCGCAGTATCAATCCAAACCCTGGAACCAAAACATTGGCTGTGCTTCAAGATGAATTTTTTGATACAGTGACGTATCCTGTGTTTGATGATATATATGTGTTATCTTCTAATCCAGCCCAAAGTGTAAAAAACATTGGTAATATTTCAGCCAACATCGATGTGTCACACCCGTATTTAGAATATCGTGATAACTATATCACCAATATGGCATTGGTGTATAGCTTCTTATGGGTATTCTCACTGGTCATCGTGATCATCACACTGATTGCGTTATTCTTCGTACTTCGCGCATCACTCGCTGAACGTATCAATGAGATTGCGGTATTTAGAGCGCTGGGTGTCAGAAGAATTGACATTACAAAAACATTTATGGTTGAAATTTTTGTCATAACAACGGTATCATTCATCGTTGGATATATCTTTGGTATGTATTATTTCACCAATATGAATACCGCTTTGTATGACAGTAACTTGATCATATTCCCACCATTATTCATGGTACTGGGTGGGCTATTCATTTATGGCATGAGCCAATTGATTGGACTCATTCCAGTATGGGGCTTGTTGAGTAAAACACCAGCCCAAATCATGAGTTCATACGATCTATAAAAAAAACCAAGTTGGACTTGGTTTTAGGCGAGTATGTCTAAATAAGTTAAGGAAGAAACGTGCTCCCACGTTTCTTTTTTGTCATAATCAAACTGTTTTAAATAAGCGATGACTTCATTGGTAACTTTGGTCGGGGTGGATGCGCCTGAGGTTACGGAAATACTATTTATCCCTTTGAACCATTCAGGGTCAATGTCCGTGATGCCCTCAACTCGATAACTCGGAATATGTCTTTCATGTTGAGAAACAAAAGCCAATTTGTTGGAGTTGCTGGATAAACTGTCTCCCACCACAATACATAAGTCAACAGGGGCTTGTTCAATCACCGCTTGTTGTCTTGTCGTGGTTGCGTCACAAATATCATCATCAAATAACAAATCAGGGTATTTCACTTTTAAGACGTTTAAGACCACATCGATATCGTATCGAGATAAGGTGGTTTGATTGGTGACAAACAAAGGTTTATCAGGATATTTTTGAATAAAGTTGAGTGCATCGACCGCACTGGTTAGAAATGATATGTCGTTTGAAATCCCTAAGATGCCTTCGGGTTCAGGGTGGTTTTTATGACCGATATAAGCGACTTCATACCCTAAGCTTAAATGATTTTTCACAGCGTCGTGGACTTTACTCACATCTTTACAGGTGGCATTCACAATCGTAAGTCCTTTTTGTTGGGCTTTTTGGATGACTTGATCAGATACACCGTGGGCAGTCATAATGACTGTGCCACTGTGAATGTCATCCAACAGTTCGAGTCTGGTTTTGAGTGGGTTATCTAAAGAAATGACACCGAAATGTCTAAACGCTTCGGTAATCTTTTTATTGTGAACAATTAAACCTAAAATATGGATGGGTCTGGGGTAGTTATCGTCTTCAATGGTTTTTTTAACCATATGGAGTGCTTTCGCAACCCCGTGACAGTAACCCCTAGGGCGTAAATCAATGACTTTCATGGTATCACCTGAATTCATTATAACAAACAAGCCAGTTAAATTCTAATATTAGGTTATATGGACAAAATAGAGTATAATAGAACCGGTGATTTTTTATGTTTAAAACAAGTATACAAGAAAAAATAAATGCATTGGGATACAAGACCTTTACACCGATTCAAGAAGCGGTGTTTAAAGCGTACCCTAAAGAACAACACATCATTGGATTGGCACCGACAGGCACAGGGAAAACCCATGCTTATTTGATCCCAATCGTCAATGAATTGGATTTAAATTATGAAGCCGTTCAAGCGGTTATTTGTGTACCAACCAATGAGTTGGTCGCACAAGTCGAAAACATGTTAAAAAGTGTCAATATTGGGTTTTCAGTCAAGGCGTTTACGACCTCTAAAGACCGTTTAAGAGAACTTGACGCTTTATCCAAAAAACAACCACAAATCGTAATTTCTACCCCAGGTCGTCTGGAAGACTACGCCATCAAGGAAGGCAAATTGAAAATTCATACCGCCAAGGTATTCGTTTTAGATGAAGCCGATATGATGCTCGATATGGACTTCATGACCACCTTAGACCGTGTATTTTACGCCGTTAGGGATGCGAAAATGTTGTTATTTTCCGCTACCCTACCAGAGGGATTGACCAAATGGATCGATACCTATTTTGGAAAAGCATTCAAAATCGATTTAAAAGACCCTTCGGTTTTAAAAATAACCCACGGTTTGGTCTATACCCGATTTGAAACCAGAGATCATGACTTTAAGCGATTGGTTAAAACCATCAACCCATTCTTATGCATGGTATTCGTTTCTAAAAAAGAACAAGTTGACCATGTGTATCAACAACTGATGGATGTTGGAATCAAAGCGATTCGTATCTCAGGCGATACACCACCTAGAGAACGTAAAACCATTTTAGATGACATCAAACAATTGAAGTATACCTATATTGTATCTTCGGATTTAGGTAGTAGAGGGTTGGATATCATTGGGGTATCTCATGTCATTCACTATGAACTGCCTTACCATTTAGAATATTATATCCACCGTTCAGGTCGAACCGGTAGAGCCAATCAAACCGGGGTTTCCTTAGCACTCGTGACCAATGAAAATTCGCGCAAGATTGAAAACTTGGTGAAACGTGGCATTACATTCCAACGATTCCAAATCGATGGAGAAACGTTGGTACCGGTGATCAAGAAAGCCAAAAGCAATCTATCAGAAGAAGAACTACAAGCCATTCGTAAAGTTAAGAAACCAACCAAAGTCTCCCCAAACTATAAAAAGAAAAATAAAAAATTAGTCAAAAAAGCACGAAACGCTGTGCGATTTGGAGGTAAATAATGTTAAAAATTGGTTCTCACGTCGGATTATCCGGCAGCGATATGTATGAAGGTTCCGTATTAGAAGCCATCAGCTATGGCGCCACAGCCTTCATGGTCTATACCGGTGCCCCACAAAACACCATCCGTAAATCCATCAAAGATTTGAATATTGCGGGGGCTGAAAAGCAGATGCAAGCCCATGGGCTATCCTTTGATGATGTGGTTGTTCACGCACCTTATATCATCAATTTAGCGAATCCTGATCCAGAAAAACGCGCTTTCGCTGTGGAATTTCTCACCAAAGAAGTGGAAAGAACCCATGCCATGCACGTCAAACAAATCGTTCTACACCCAGGTTCTGCTGTGGGTAAAGACCGAGCAGAAGCGTTGAAATGGATTGCAGAAGGGATTAACCAAGTCATACAAAATACCAAGCAATTACCAGTCAAAATCGCCTTAGAAACGATGGCAGGTAAAGGCAATGAGATGGGTAAAACCTTTGAAGAAATCCGTGATATGATCACGTTAATCGAAGATAAAAACCGCATTTCTGTTTGTTTTGATACTTGTCACACCTCGGATGCGGGTTATGATATCCAAAACGATTTCGAAGGGGTCATCCAACACTTTGATCAAGTGGTTGGTAAACAATACATCTCCGTTTTTCATGTCAATGATTCAAAGAACCCAAGAGGGGCTGCGAAAGATAGGCATGCTAACTTAGGATTTGGTGAAATTGGATTTGACGCGTTGTTAAAGGTCATCTATCACCCAGATTTTAATCATATCCCAAAAATCCTTGAAACACCTTATATTGACGACAAAGCTCCATATAAACACGAAATTCAAATGATCAAAAACCGTACATTTAACCCGAATTTAGAGTTAGATGTGAAAAATAGTTGAAAGGTTTTTCAATAGTCCGTTATAATATTTATAAAACATAAAGGAGAAGTACATTATGAGAGATTTCATCATTGTTACCGATTCAGCCTGTGATTTATCAAATGATATCGCGAAATCACTGGATTTAGAAGTGTTACCATTAAAGGTCGTCATTGAAGGGGTAGAATACCCAGATTATCTCGACCATCGTTCGATGTCACCAGAAGATTTTTATAGCCGCGTACGTAAAGGTATGATGCCTTCAACCGCACAAGTCAATGTTCAAGAGTATTTAGATGTTTGTGAAAAACTGATCAAGGCTCAAAAAGATATTTTGATTTTAACTTTCTCCAGTGCCCTTTCAGGCACTTATAATAGTGCACGTTTAGCCGTTGAACAACTTCAAGAAACCTACCCAACGTTTAAAATCATGTTGGTAGATACCTTAGCTGCTTCCTTGGGTGAAGGCTTAATTGTTTATAAAGCAGGACAAATGCGTAAACAAGGGTACTCGATTGAACAAGTCAGAGATGAAGTTGAAAAAACCAAGCTGAACGTAGCCCATTGGTTTACTGTATCCGACATCAACCACCTCAAACGTGGTGGTAGAATCAGTTCCACCGCCGCTGTGGTTGCGAACCTACTCAACATCAATCCGATTTTACACGTATCCGATGAAGGTAAATTGATTGCGAGAACCAAAGTCATTGGACGTAAGAAAGCATTACATGCATTATTCAATAAGATGAAAGAAACGTATAACCCATTGTTACACAAAACGGTATTCATTTCACATGGCGATGATTTAGATGCTGCGAACATGTTAAAAAACATGATATTGGACGAATTAGACTGTGATGTTGAACTCATCAACTTCATTGGCCCTGTCATTGGCGCGCACTCCGGTCCAAATACCATTGCCCTATTCTTTTACGCCACTTCAAGATAAACACCTGCGGGTGTTTTCTTTTTACCCGTTAATATTTCGAATTCGAAGCAATATGTTTGAAATGGCAGTTAGACCCCTATATAATGAAGACATGGAGGGGATGTTTATGAAACCACTATTAGGCATACACCATGTCACTGCGATGACGAGCAGTGCGGAACGCATTTATGAATTTTTTACATTTATTCTAGGATTACGCTTGGTTAAAAAAACCGTGAATCAAGACGACATTCAAACGTACCATCTCTTTTTCGCGGATGACCGCGGAAGTGCTGGTACAGACATGACATTCTTTGATTTTAAAGGTCAATCCAAAGCGATTCGCGGTTCAAACGAAATATCCAAGACGGGTTTTCGTGTACCTAATGACGATGCATTAGAGTACTTTCAAAAACGATTTGCCCATTATCAAGTGGATGCAGAACCGATTCAAACGTTGTTTGGCAAAAAGATATTGCCATTTAAGGATTTTGATGATCAAGCTTATGTCCTTATTTCAGATGAACACAACACCGGGGTTAAAGCCGGAATACCATGGCAACAGGGTCCTGTACCGAACGAATATGCCATTTATGGGTTGGGTCCGATTTTCTTTAGGGTCAATCATTTAACGTGGATGAACCAAGTACTCACGGAACGTCTTACCTTTAAACAAACCCAAACCGAAGGCAGTTACACATTGTATGAAACAGGCTTAGGTGGGAATGGGGGTAGTGTGATTGTCGAACACACACCGAACTTACCTCAAGCCCGACAAGGTTTTGGTGGGGTCCACCATGTCGCTTTTGGGGTAGAAGATACCACCGATATCCAAGCGTGGATTACACACCTCAATCAACAACAAATCATGCATTCAGGATTGGTGGATCGTTTCTATTTTAGATCACTGTATACCCGCATGTATCCTGGTATTCTCTTTGAATTCGCGACCGAAGGTCCAGGGTTCATCGATGATGAAGAACCGTATGAAACCCTCGGTGAACTGCTCGCACTACCACCGAAATACCGTCATTTGAGAAATGACATTACCAAGATGGTCAGACACATCGATACCAAACGTTCAGATAAAAGATTTAAGAAGGAGTACACCTTCTAGTATGAAACACATCTATCAAAAAGGCGATACCCATACACTCATTTTATTGCATGGTACGGGTGGGGACGAAAACGATTTAATCCCGCTCGCAAAAATGGTATCCCCGCAATCGAGCATTCTATCCATCCGCGGGAATGTTTTAGAAAACGGCATGCCTCGATTCTTTAGACGCTTAGCCATGGGTGTATTTGATCAAGAGAACTTAAAAGAAGAAACCCGAAATCTATATCATTTTTTATTAGAGGCTGCTCAAACCTACCAATTTGATTTAAACAAATCCACCATCATCGGTTTTTCCAATGGGGCGAATATCGCGATATCCTTATTATTCACATACAATAATCCAGTGGGACAAGCCATCCTATTGCGTCCGATGATTCCGAATGAAGTGATTTTATCAAAATCGTTGAACCAAACAGATGTGATCATCATTACAGGTAACTACGATACCATCGTACCGCCTGCTCATGGCCAACGATTGACGACTTTATTTCAAGGCCTTCAAGCAAATACGACCCTATTTCAGTTGGATGCCACCCATCGATTGACCGAAGAAGACGTCAAAATCATTAAAGAAAACATAAAAAAATGAGTTCATCATGAACTCATTTTTTACTATTATCGTATAGTTGAACCAGATTTAACAAAGAGATTATCAAACTTCGCGTGGCGATAAATACGACAGTTTCTCGCAATCTTCGCGTTATCAGGCACGTAGCCATGTTTTTCAATGACGTTGATGCCGGAGGACAATACCGTTGGTCTTTCTTCATTTGGGGTATAATCATCGGAATAACCGACAATGGCATTTCTACCAATATAGACTTTCTTATCTAAAATGGCTCTTTCAACGATGGCGTTTTCGGAAATGATGGTGTTATTTAAAATAACGGAATCTCTCACAATCGCGCCTTTTTCAACGCGAACACCAGGGCTTAGAACACTGTTGATGACGGTACCGTCAATGACCGAACCGTTGGAAATCAATGAGTTAACGATGTGTGCATTCGAACCCACCCTCACTGGTGGCATTTCTTCGGAACGGGTATATATTTTCCAAGTATCGGAATATAAGTCTAGTCTAGGTTCAGCCATGTTGAGCAATTCAATGTTGGTTTGTAGATAGGAGTCATAGGTACCTACATCTCTCCAATAGCCACTGAATTCATAAGCATAAATCTTACTTTCGGCTTCCTTGATTAAGGTTGGTAAAATATGCTTACCAAAGTCTAAATTTGGGTCTTTAATGGTATCTAAAGCACGGTAAAGCATATCGGCTGAAAAGACATAAATACCCATGGATGCTTGATCAGATTTTGGTTGTTTAGGTTTTTCTTCAAAACCAACGATGCGCATCTCTTCGTTGGTTTCCATGATGCCAAAACGGTGGGCTTCAGCCAAAGGTACACGTTGGGTAGCGATGGTGACCGTCGCGCCTTTTTCAATATGGAAATTGATCATTTTACGGTAATTCATTTTATAGATATGATCACCGGATAGAATGAGGATGAATTTGGGTTCTCTGCGTCTGACAAACTCGATGTTTTTTAACACAGAGTCAGCGGTACCCATGTACCATTCATTGTGTGGTTGTAAGAGGGTAACCTGAGAGTCTCTACGGTCTAGGTCCCAAGGTTTGCCGGTACCGATATGTTCATTTAAGGATAATGGTAAGTATTGGGTTAAGATACCAATGTCATAAATGCCTGAATTGGCACAGTTGGATAGAGAAAAGTCAATGATTCTAAATTTACCTGCAAATGGCACAGCAGGTTTACTGCGTTTTTCAGCGAGTAGGTCAAGTCTTGACCCTTTACCGCCAGCTAAGATTAGAGCTAAAGTTTCCATAAAAGATTCCCCCTATTTATTTAATATTTGATGATACAACTGTAGATATGCTTCACCCATGTGTTCTAATGAATGGTTTTGAGACATCGCAGATTGAACCAATAATCGCCAGTCCGATGGGTTATTGGTATATAGCAATATCGCATCCAATAAGACTTGTTTGAGTTCATGGGCATTGTAGTTTGCGAAACTAAAGCCATTGCCTTCTTTGGTGTATTTATTGTATGGCATGACAGTGTCTTTTAATCCACCCGTTTCTCTCACCAATGGTAAGCACCCATAACGCATCGCGATGAGTTGACCTAACCCGCACGGTTCAAATTGGCTTGGCATCAACAACAGGTCCGCGGAAGCGTACAGTTGATGTGCCAAGGCATTATTGAAACCGATGAAGGTGTATACACGGTTTCGATACTTATCTTGTAAGTAGCGTAAGAAGTTTTCATAATGCAAGTCACCACTACCGATGAAGACAAATTTCGCTGTGCTTTCTGCGATGGCTTCTTCTAAAGTGGTCATCATCAAATCGATGCCTTTTTGTTTTGCAAGACGGCCGATGTAAGCGACCAATGCAGTATCGGTCGATAACTCTAAGTTGAGTTTTTGAAGTAACGCGAATTTGTTTTTCTTTTTGGCTTGAACAAAATGCTTATCATTGAACGTTTTTTCCAAATAAGTGTCGGTTTCAGGGTTGTAAATGTCATAATCTATCCCATTTAATATCCCAGTAAAGTTGTTTAACCTCGACTTGAGTGCACCATCTAAAGTAAACCCATAGTATTCGGTTTGAACTTCTTGCATATAGGTTGGTGAAACGGTGTTGATGTGATTCGCACGCATGATCGCAGCTTTCAAGAAGTTCAATCGATCAAAGTGAATGTACGCATAATTGAATGGTCTGCCAATCAATCGATAAGCATCTTTAGGGAAGGACCCTTGATACTCTAAATTATGGATGGTTAACAAGGTTTTAACGGTTTTGAACATTTCCTTTTGACGGTATATTTCGTCTAATAAATAGGGAATTAAACCAGTTTGCCAATCATTGATGTGCAGCAAATCAAACGGTTTTTGAATGAGTTCAATGTATTCCAAAACAGCGAAATCATAAAATAAAAACCGCTTATCATCGTCGTAGTATCCATAATAATTTGCGCGTTTGAAAAATAATTCATTTTCAACGAAAATATAGGTTACACCGTCATGAATAGTTTCATAGTATTTCGCTTTGAAGTGTTCATCAGCAATTTTAATGTTTCGTTCACCAATGTATTTGAATGTATTCAGTTTTGGATAAATAGAATCATAGAGTGGTGTAATCACGGCTGTGAATTCACCCAATTGATTCATGATTTTTGGTAGAGCAGAAGCCATATCGGCCAAACCACCAGATTTGGAGAATGGATAAGCTTCACTGGAACAAAATAAAATGCGCATAGCGTCACCCCATAAACATTATAACCTAATGAAACGGGTTACACAATAACGCCAACATGGATTTTACTTTCATGACGCAAATTTACCATATTCATAAATGAATTGATAAAAGAAAACCCCCGTGTTATAATGTTACTAGTCATTTAAAGGAGATTCAAATTATGTCTAAAAAACCCTATGCAAGACCACAGTATAAAGTAAAACCTGCAGTGATTATCATTATCGCTGTCATCGTGTTTGTTTTTTCAGCACTCATCGTGATCATTCAACCATCTGATCAAGAAAAGATTTACAAGGCTTACAACAGTGCAGGTTCACCAAACCTGTCACAAAATCACGTGATTGAATCCATCAGCGTATCGAAATTAGGACGCCTAATTGATTCAGGTGCACCAGTGGTTGTATTCTTTGGAACCACAACATGTTCAGTGTGTGTCAGTGAAATTGGCTGGTATGATATTGAATTTAAAGGTGCAGGGTTGGTTTCTGAACTATCTGTCATTTACTATGTGAACCGTACAAATATGAGTCAAAGTGATGTTGAAAAATTCCAAACTAAATACGCAATGACTTTAACTGGTACACCAGAATTATATTATTTGAATGATGGTGACATCGTAGCAAGAAGATCTGATTTTAATAGCGATACACAACCGATGGCAGGTCAAATCAGAAGTTTCTTCACAGCCGTTAAAAACGATTTAGCAGAATAAAGCACCTCACACGTGCTTTTTTTCTACTTAAGGAAAGATTGGTAAACATATGATTCAACAGATTAAACAACAACTAAAAGAACGCGTCATTGCGCATTTTCAACTAGAAAATCTCAATGTCGTCGTGGAAGAACCCAAAAGAGGAACAGCCGATTTAGCCATTCCCCTTTTTGCGTTGGTAAAACAACTCTCTAAACCCATGCCAGTGGTATTAGAAGAAGTCAAAAAAGCCATTGAATCCTACGACATGGTGAGTGAAATTCAATTTCTCAACGGCTTTTTAAATATCAGCATCAATCGTGCGGTATTTGCGAAAACAGTAGTGGACCAAGTGCTTGAAGAACAAGCCTTGTTTGGTAACCAACAAACCGAACAAACAGTTTGTATTGATTACTCCGCACCAAATATTGCGAAAAGTTTCTCCATTGGACACTTGCGCTCGACCATGATAGGGAATGCCCTCAAAAACATTTATCAAAAATTAGGGTATCGCGTGGTTGGCATCAACCATTTAGGTGACTGGGGTACGCAATTTGGTAAAATGATTGTTGCCTATAAAAAATGGGGTAACCGTGCAGATATAGAACAAAACCCAATTGTTGAACTTCAAAAATTATACGTCAAATTTCACGATGAAGTCGTGAATGACCCTACACTAGAAGACCAAGCCAGAGCTGTCTTCAAGGCCTTAGAAGATGGGGATGCAGAAATGCTCGAACTTTGGCGTTATTTCAGAGATGAATCCTTAAAAGAATTCATGTCGATGTATGATTTATTGGGGGTCAGTTTTGACTCTTATGATGGTGAATCCTTCTACAACGATAAGATGGCAGCGGTTGCGGATGAATTGGAACAAAAAGGACTCCTCGTTGAAGACGATGGGGCGATGATTGTTCGAATTGACCCACTACCACCAGCGCTCATCAAACGTCGTGATGGTGCCACCCTATATATTACCCGCGATTTAGCAGCGTTGTTGTATCGATATAAAACATATCGTTTTGATAAGGTATTGTATGTCGTTGGCAACGAACAAAAACTCCACTTTGACCAATTAAAATCGGTATCCAAGCTCATGGGATACGATTTAGATATTCATCACGTGAACTTCGGTCTTGTCATGCAAGATGGTAAGAAGATGTCCACCCGTGGTGGTCGAGTAGTTAAACTATACGATGTGATTAAAGAAGCCATCTCGAGTGCGTCACAAGCCATCTTCGATAAAAATCCAAACCTTCAAAATCAAGCAGCGGTTGCGAAAGCGGTTGGGATTGGGGCAGTCATATTTAATGATTTAAAGAATGACAGAAATCTAGATATCGAATTTAACCTCGAAAACATGTTGGCTTTTGAAGGACAAACCGGACCGTATTTACAATACAGCAGTGTTCGTATCGCATCCATCCTTAAAAATCAAACTTTAACAAATGATTATCCAGTCGATTCATATACCTCTGATTTACCGTTTGAACTCATCAAACAGTTATCCGGTTTTGAAGATGCTTTATTAAAGGCAGCGGAACTCAATGGCCCTCACGTCATTAGCCGTTACCTTTTACAACTCGCACAAACATTTAACCAGTTTTATGGTCAGTATAAAATCATTACGGAGGACGAAGCACTCAAACAAGCCAACCTTCACCTCATTCAAGCCGTACGTATCGTCTTGAACGAAGGCATGAGATTGCTTGGCATGATTGCACTCGATGAAATGTAATGGAAGGCAAAAAGACAAGCATAGCTAAAAACCTATTATTCGTGTTCATCATGCTTGCCGTAGTCCTTACAGTTGTATTCAGTTTAAATGACATTGGTTTAATCTTAGAAGCGGTTAAACAAGCAAATGCTGGTTTAATTGCTCTCGCTGCGTTGGTGTTTCTACTTTATATGTTAACGACCAACTTTGCGCTTCATTTTGTCACGACCGGGTTAGGCATCAAATTACCATTTTTAGATACCATGGCCATCGGATCAGCTGAATATTTCTTTAATGCGATTACGCCTTTTTCCTCTGGAGGTCAACCTTTTCAAGCTTACTTCTATATGAAAAAGGGTGTTAGTGGCGATAATGCGATGTCCATCTTGATGTCAAACTTCATTGTCTATCAAGTGATTATGACGGTATTATCAACCATTGGTTTAATCCTATTTTATGGTGAAATTAAAGCCGTATTGAATCAGTACATGTTCTTAATATTGATTGGTTATGTCGCGAACATGTCTGTATTAGGTATCTTAATATCGATATCAACCATTCCAGGGATAGCTACCATCTTTGAATGGATTTTTAGAACCATCGGTAAAATCAAGTTTTTATCGAAAACGATGATCAAACTAGAACACCGTACCTTTGATTTTGTCAAAGAGTTTCAAGTTGGTATTGGATTATTATTTAAACGTAAACGCGTATTGATTGGGGCTTCCTTATTGCGCGTTTTAGGATTATCATTATTACATGCAGTTCCATTCGTAGTCTTTTTGGCATTAGGTGTGCCACTCGATATGCATGACTTAATTTTCGTCATATCGATGAGTTTATTCTCGACCACATTCATGATGTGGGTACCAACACCAGGCGCGTCTGGTGGGACAGAATGGGCATTTACTGTCATATTTACTGTGTTGGTATCTGGCTCGACAGCACTGTTGGTTACCGCCATGTTGATTTGGCGTTTTGTCACTTATTATTTAGGTATGTTTATCGGATTCATCGCGTATATGATTTTACGTAAAAGGGGAATTTAATCATGAGGATTGGGCTATTTACCGATGCTTATTTACCACTCATCAGTGGTGTTACGACATCCATTTATATGTTGGCCGAAGGACTTCGTAAAGAAGGCCATGAAGTCTACATCATTACGACATCAGGCAAAAATGTCGTAGAAGAACCATATGTGATCAGATTAAAAGGGATGCCTATCCCTAAAAAGGGTCTAAAAACCTTTAGAATTGTGCCATTTACTAAAACGCACATCAAGCGAATTGAAGCGCTAAAACTCGATGTTATGCATGTCCATACAGAATTCTCCATTGGCTCTGTGGCTGTTCATATGCGAGATAAATACGGCATACCAATGGTATTTACCGTACATACCATGTATGAAGAATATTTGCACTATGTGTCGAAGTTTTTAGCACGTTTCTTAAGAAAACCACTCATGCATTATTTAAAGAAACTCATGAAGCGTTTCATCTTAAGAGCAGATGTTACCATCACACCGACACAAAAAGTGAAAGACTTGATGCAAAGCTATGACATCAATGGTCATTATGAAATCATTCCTACGGGTATTAAATTAGATAAATTTGTTGGTTCCAATTATGCCAAAGAACAAGTATCCAATTTAAAAGCATCCTTAGGGATTCAACCAGATGAATTCGTATACTTATTTTTAGGCAGAATATCTAAAGAAAAATCCATTCCTGTGTTGATCAATGCGTTCGCAGAAATTCATCAAGAAGTCAAAGCCAAGTTCTTAATCATTGGTGATGGTCCAGCCATGAATGAATTGAAAGCCTTGGTTGAAGAACTAGGTATTCAAAATAAAGTCATATTTACAGGCTTCATCAATTGGAATGATGTGGGTTTATACTATCAAGTCGGGGATGCTTTCTTAAACGCGTCTGTAACAGAAACCCAAGGTTTAACCTATATTGAAGCCCTCGCAGCAAGCTTACCAGTGATCGTAAAATACGACAGTTGTTTATTAGAAGTAGTCAACGAATTTGAAAATGGTTTGTTCTTTAGACAAAACAATGAATTGCCATTCTTAATGAAACGTATTTATGAAGATCCTGAGCTCAGAAATAAACTTACAAAAAATGCGTATAAATCTATTGAAAAATATTCTCAAGAATGTTATTCTAGTAGTGCACTCAAAGCTTATCAAAAAGCGATTGAGATTAAAAAAGCTGAATAAGCTTTTTATAATGCCCGAGTGGTGAAATTGGTAGACGCGCTGGACTCAAAATCCAGTGGGGAGACTCATGCCGGTTCGAGTCCGGCCTCGGGCACCAACTCGTATATAACGGCTCTGTTGAGCCGTTTTTTACTTTTTTTATTGCCTAAGCTAGGTAATTAGAAAATCAACAGTACCGCTTGATTAATAAAATTCAACACTTTTATGCTGATTTACAGTGCATGTTGTGGTAATATATGCACTGTAAATAATACATGAATATTTTAGTGCCCCTTACAATACATAAACTATGAGGATACAACATGAAAATTCAAATCATCGGCTTTAGTGGCAGTGGAAAGTCAACATTAGCTAAAATATTATCAGAACATCATAATATAAGTGTACTACACTTAGATTCAGTCCATTTTTACGGGGATTGGCAAGAACGTACTCTTGAGGAACAAAACGCTATTGTGCTAGACTTTATGCATCAACATTCGGATTGGGTCATCGATGGCAATTATTCTCGTGTCGCACCAAAACGATTTGAAGAAAGTGATTTGACCATCTTCCTAGCATACAACCGATTTGTCTGTTACTGGAATGCCTGGCGAAGGTATCGAAAACACCGTGGGATTCACCGTTTTGATTGTCCTTGTATAGAAAAATTCGATTTAGAGTTTAGGTATTGGATTTTGGTTCAAGGTAGAAAGCGAAAACGTGTTCAAAACATGTATGTCAACTTCCATAAGACTCATGGCACTAGACTTTTATTCAAAAATAGAAAACAATTGAACCAATGGTTGAAGGAACAAAATATTCAAAATAATTTGACTAAATAATCTGTTGTCAGGTATTAAAAAATGCTGTATAATAAACCATATAAAGGTTAGGTAACTTAAATGAAAACCATTGGTAAAAAAACGTATGGAGAATTCATCATTGCTTTAATATTATCAGCAATCGTTTTACCATTATTTATTTTACTATCGGTATTGGCACTAACCAGCACGATGGAAGGTAATCAAAACCTAACATTGATTACTGCAGGACTATTCACGATCGTTTGTCTCATGTATTTAGTAACGACTGCCAGTAGACCAAGAGAACTGGTCAAATATGACAATGAACATTTCTATTTCATATACCGAACAAAAACGGTCACCATCCCTATGTCAACGATCGTGGGTATCACCCCGAGAATTGCTCAAGCCAGAGGGATTCGTTATACCTTTGGGAAAATCATCATTAGAACATTCACTAGACGTCATGTGATCGATGGCGTCGCCGATTGTGAGAATGTTGCGATAGAAATGAACTTTATCAAAGAAGAACATCGTTCAAGAAATCAAGAATCATAACGCCATTTTGGCGTTTTTCTTTTATAATGAGAAGTATGGAGGATTTATCTATGTCATATTCAGTCGTTTTAGCTCAAAAAGAAGATGCGAAAGGTCTCTTAGATTATTTGAAACAAGTCGGTTCCGAAACAGACTATCTATTATTTGATCATCAAGGGGTACCGATGACGATTGAACAAGAAGAAGCCTTTTTGAATACGGTTAACTCTACACCCTACAGTCGAATGTTTTTAATCAAAGATGGGGATAAAGTCATCGCGAATGGTTATATCTATGGTAGTCCAAGAGCGCGTATCCAACATAAATTTCAAATCGCTGTTTCTGTGCTTAAAGCCTATTGGGGCACAGGTGTTAGCCACATTTTGATGGAAACTTTGATTGATTATGCTAAAAGTACGGGGTTTACTGAAACCATTTTTCTTGAAGTGGTATCTGAAAATATCCGCGCGATAAAACTTTATGAACGATTTGGTTTTGTATCCTATGGTCAGGTATTAAAAGCCATAAAATTAGAGAATCGATATCTTGATTGGACCCTCATGAGGTTAGATTTATGATTGAAACGGTTCTCGTATACATTGAAAAGAATCAACAATATCTTTTGATTCATAAGCAAAAAAAGGATATGAATCAAGGTAAGTATTTAGGCATTGGTGGGAAAATTGAACCCAATGAAACCATCGAACAAGCCTTATTGCGTGAAACCTATGAAGAAACAGGTCTCACGCTTTTAGCGTATAAACACCGAGCAAACATCTTTTTCCATAGTGGAGACTATACTGAAAAAATGTATTTGTATACATCTAATTCATTTAAAGGCAGTATCCAACCATCCGATGAAGGCAATCTCGTTTGGGTGCCCATCGAACAAATAAAAAACCTACCCATGTGGGCAGGTGACTATCTATTTTTAGACAAACTTCAAACATCGGATGCTTGGTTTGAAATGCATTTGGTTTATCAAGGGGAAACCCTGATTCATCACTATTGATTACATGGGTTTTAGGTTTTGTTCTAAGCGTGCGATAATTACGGCAAAACGTCTTTGTCGAGCGACATCTGTCTTCAGTGTGTAGTAGCTCATCGCGTATGTTTTTTGAATCGATGGGGACATGGCTACATAATTAGCATAAGCTTTGGGTGTTTGGGTAAGTCGTGCCTTGAATCCCTCCAGATCAAAATCTTCTGGTGGTAAATCAGCACGGTCCCAGCACCCATTTTTTTTCGCAATCTTTACTGCTTCATACCCGGGGGCTTTCATCTTATTTTCTCTAATTAAACGTTCAATCGTCTTTTTGTTCTTCGTAGACCAAACACTTTTGGTACGTCTTTGTGCGAAATACTTTAAATAGTAATCAGCGTCTAAACGCTTGTTTGTGCTATCAATCCAACCATAGCATAACGCAATTTCAACCGCCAAGTCGGCGGTTAATTTGGGTTCGTTCTTTTTAGAGATTTTCAGCCAAAAACTCGGACCATTGACATGTGAATTTAAGTAATCTTCAAAGTCGATTGTATTTTCAAAATAAAGAATATCCATATGTACCCTCCTTTAAACCTATTTAGTGATATGATAAATCTAGGTGATTGGATGAACTATATAGATATTATAGAACAAAGACAACAGAAAAAACGGAAAATTTTAGTCGAACAAACAGATGTTCTACTAGAACCACTGAAAACAGCTTTAGAACAGGCATCACACAAGGTACAAGTATTGTTTGCTTTTAGGTGTGTTGAGTCCCTTAAAGAGGTACTAGATGACTTTCACACCGATCATGGATTGTTAAAAAGGGCTTTGGAAAATGGTAGAAGATGGGCTCGTGGTGAAATCAAAATGACGTTGGTGAGGCCCGATATCCTAGCCATTCACCAATTGGCTAAAGAAACCACTAGCCCCATCCTTACGGCCTATTTACATGCCTATGCACAAGGATTATCCGTCATTCATACCCCTAAACATGCTTTGGGCTTACCCATTTATGAATTGACAGGACTCATTTTACAACAACCCAATAATCTGAGCCTTTTAGAAGAGAAAGTTAGAACTTATCTACATCTATTGAATGAAGCTAAGGCACAACCCTTCACAGGTACTTGGGCAAAGTTCATTCAAGGATGAAAGCATTTTTGTTATTTACTATGTAAATATCCTAAGGCTACATGTTATACTAAATGAGAAGAAGGTGTATGATATGAAAGACTATACAATCCGATTTAAAGATTGTTCAATATATTATGAGATGCATGAAAATAAGACCAAACCAACCTTGGTTTTTTTACATGGGTATACGTCTAGTTTAAACGTGTTTGAATCCATCATCGTAACCTTTAAAAAAGATTATCAACTACTATTGATAGATTTACCAGGTCACGGCAAGAGTGGTGTTTCTAGTGCAGTGGGTTTCAAGGATATGCCTGAAATCATGAAAAGTATATTGGATTACCAAGAAATTTCGAGTGCCTATTTTTTAGGCGTAGATGTGGGTTCTTTGGTTGCGCAAGGGTTTGGTCATATTTATCCTGAACATGTGAATGCCTTGGTATCTGTAGGCAGTTACTCCATCTACCACGATTCTTGTAAAAAAGTGAGCAATGAACATGTCTTCTCTAATGCTTTGTTGTCATTCAAATGGCTCTTTGCATTTAAAAAATACCTTCATCATTATGCCAATATCGCAGCGATTACAGAAACAGGATTGACAAAGTTTAAAACATCCCAAACCCAATTCAAACGTTCTGGTTTAAAAGCGTATAAAGGATTGAATCGTTTTTACAAATGGGACAAACCAACCAAGCATTATCCCATTTATGTGGTATGTGGTGAATTTGAAGAAGAAGTCATCAAAGACGCATCGATTCAATTTGAACAAAAAGTACCAAATGCCTTATTGGAAGGTTTTAATAAGAGTAAACGTGTTGTATTTTTAGATCAACCGAGATTATTTATTGAACATGTCCAAACATTTTTGAAATCACATTTGAAATGATTTGATACAATATAATAGACACATATATACGGGGGTATATGAACCATATGGAAAATAAACGCAAATTAGTATTGAATTTCTTTATTACCAGCTTTAATGGGATGGCCATCGGGTTATTCTCGACACTCATCATCGGGGTCATTTTAGGACAATTTTCTAAATTGTTTGGGTATTTACCAGGTTTTGATTTCGCGAGTCAAGGGCTATTAGACTTATCCAATATATTAAAACCATTCATGGGCATTGGTATTGGCTTTGGTGTGGCCATCGCTTTGAAGATGGATGGCATCAAATTGGTGGTGGCTGGGGTATCTGGCGGGATCGCAACCAAACTATATAACGACCCAATGGTCGCTTATATCGTCACCATCTCTGTTTATTTAGCATTCAAAGGCGTATTATCCAATAAAACACCGATTGATATTTTATTGGTACCACTCTTAGGTACGCTAGTCGCATACATGGTCGCTTCATTGATTGGGGCACCGATTCAAGAAACCATGCAAGCGATTGGTAGATTCATCGACGCAGCAACCACTTTACAACCATTCCTCATGGGCGTTGTCATCGCAGTCATCATGGGCATGGCACTAACCGCACCGATTTCATCTGCCGCCATCGCCATCGCCATTTCATTGGGCGGGATTGCGGGAGGGGCAGCGGTTGTCGGTTGTTCCGTTCAAATGCTTGGATTCGCAGTCATGTCACGTAAAGATAACAATATTGGTACAGTGATTTCCATCGCCATAGGCACATCGATGTTACAGTTTAAAAACATCCTCAAAAAACCGATTATTTGGTTACCAACCATCTTGGTGTCAGCCATCTTAGGTCCTGTATCCACGTTGATCTTTAAAACACAAACCGTTCCAACGGGTTCAGGTATGGGTACTTCTGGATTGGTAGGTCAATTCGCAACACTTGAAGCGATGGGCACCAACGCTGCAGCATTCTCTGCTATTTTGGTTTTACAAATCGCATTACCGATTGTTTTGGTCTATGTTACAGATGTTCTTTTTAGGAAGTATAACCTAATTCAACCAGGCGATTTGAAGTTATAAAAAAAATTACAATTAGGATTGATTAACCTGCCATTTTACGATATAATATAATGGCTGTTTGGAGAAATACCCAAGTGGTTGAAGGGGCGGGCTTGGAAAGCTCGTAGGTCGGTAACACGGCGCTGGGGTTCAAATCCCCATTTCTCCGCCATCTAACTAGAATAGGCTTGATATCACTATCAAGTCTTTTTTTGTACCTGAATTTAACAAAAATAGTCAAATTTTATTCGTTTTTGGCTGTTTTTCGTGATTATATACTTTAATATCAATAAAGACCTGCAAATATTAATGAGTAAAATTTTATTTTCTACTTCATTGCTTACGCGATTTGGAGTGGGGTGCTAAAAATTTACACGACTACTTTTTATATGATAATTTTTTATGTTATAATTTTAATAATATTATACTAAAAAATATTTATACAAGTCTTGGATAATACTGATAGGAGAGAATGATGTGAAAAAAATACTGATTTTATTTGTTACGGTTTTAATGCTTTCTCTTGTTGGTTGTTCAGATGGAGATCCATATGATTCTATAGTTTCTGGCGATTTCATATATACTAAATGGAGTATGTCTGAGGGTGAAATAGCAATCATTGGATTAAGTGATGAAGGAAAGCAAAAGGATACACTCATTTTCCCTTTTATGCTTGATGGGTTTAAAGTTACTCAAATTGGCTCTACATTTGGGCTTAAGGATAGTGGTCCTTTGATAATAGAGAGTGCTAATAACATTTATTTTGCAAATTCGATTATAAATGTTGAGACAAGTATAGAGTACTTGCAAAATAATGACGATATTATAGTAAATGTTTATCTAGGTGGATTGAATTTTGATTCAAGAATGTATGCATGGACATACAACATTCCTAATTCGAAAGTATATCTAGAAGAATCAATTTACTTTGATTTAGTTAATAGTGAACTAGTATATGGTAATTTTATAGCAGCAAACATTGAATATTATATCGATGAAAACACTTTGTATTTTGTAGACAATGCAGAGGGTACTTTAGTAAATGTAGTACCACCTACACCATATAAAGATGGTTATGAATTTGTTGGCTGGTTTAAAGATACCGATTTTAATCAACCTTTTAATTTCGATGAAGATGTTATACCAGTAAAACAATTTGATGATGAAAATAAACTGATTAATATAACCAAGATTTATTCAAAATGGCAGTAAAGTAATCACAGCAAATCTAATAATGGTTCATCTATATGAAGTGCCTATAAGGCAAATACGACAGTCATTTTGAAAATTTCACTTTGTTAAGCCATTTTGTGGAGGTGCTAAAATTGTATCAAACCTTTATATATTAGACATAATTTCAAAATGAAAGTTGCATCTTGCTATTTTTATATCGAGGGTGGTAGCTATGTGTCTTAGAAAATCATAGCAGAGCAATAAGATGGTACGTGCAGTGAGGAGAATTTTATGGGGTATTGGAAGAGTAGAAATATAAATGCATTTGTCTTTTTATTTGGGTTGTTGATTATATCGCTATCGGTATTTCTAGTAAATGTTTTTCGACTAAGTGGATTTATTTCAGTTATTCCTATTTTTGGATTTATTTTAATTGTTGGAAGTTTATTGCACTTGATAGTAACTCGCAAAAGTATGATTGGTGAGAGTTCATTATATATGAAAAGTAAAGGTATAAACTACATTCCTGCAATTCAATCTAGAATAACACTCAACAGGGGTAAATGGGTTTTGTATTTGGTTGGTTTTGTTTTCACAATAATTTCGTTAATAGCAATAAGATTTGATTCCTTATTAATAACAATAATTCTAATTTTTTTATACGTTTTATATTGCATTTTAGTTTCGATTCTTGATTCAAAATCTGTTACTAAAAAAGAGAAAATAATGGTGTTTCTGAGTATCCCAATCTATCTTTTTGTTGTATTTTCTTCAAATATGAGAATACCTTCAGGAATAGCGATGTCGTGGGTAATGGCTTCTGTAATTCTTGTTATATTAACTTATATAAAAATTTATAAATCGGATAACAAAGAACACTTGTCAAGATTAATTCCAATATTTGGAGGATATATTGCTTATCTTTCAATTATTCAAGATGATTATTATGTGTTCAATCATGTTGGTATAACAGCGTTTGTCTGTTCTGTAGTACTTGTTGTGGCTATTATTGTTTTATATTTTCTTTATAAGAAACAACCAGCTTTAATAACACCGACAGGTTATTTTGTCAGTATCACAATATTCCCTTTAATCATTGGGTTAGCAGTATCGTTTGCTTTTCTTCAACTTAATTATAGTTTTGACTTCAGTCAACAAACAACTGACATTGTTGACATTCTAGGTAAAGATACTTATATTTATGATGGAGATGAAAATTTCTACTTCACATATGATTTTTATGAAAGAGATAGAGTATTTATAACAGAAGAAGAATATGCTAATATCATTGTTGGAGATACCTTTGAAATGAGGTATTATAATGGACTGTTTGGAATCAAGTATTATATATATAAGGAAAACCAATACATAGTTGATCGAGATCACTAATTGAACCGATTTGGGTAAAGGAAGATAATTAGATGTTATAGTGTAAATAAAGGTTCGATACCAGTTATAATAGAACGCATTTGAAAGGTTGGCAATAATAATGAAAGACACTAATAAAAACAAATCATTTCTACAAATTGTATTCGATATTTATTGGTACATAAAAAAAAGAATTAAAATTTTCTTTTGGTTAACAACATTATTTCTGATTATTGTGATAAGCTTGTTGATCTATCTTGACACACATTCTTTTCGAAATATCTGGATTGCCTTTTTGGTTGGTCCTGGGATAATGTTATTTGTATTTATAGGTTATAAGATGCAACAATATGAAGATAAACACGACTTAACTCACTACAAGTTCTATAATGGTGGATTTATTCGAACCACATTCCCAATGAGAAAGCATACTAAAAAGAAAAAATAGGGACTCGATACGATACTGTAAAATGATTTTGTCTTTAATTGCAGGTAATAAAAAGTACACTTCGGTTTATAAAGTAAGGGGAGTAACAAATGAGACATTTCAAATACCCGTTTACAAAGTCCATTAATAAGAAACTACGTATAAAAAGAATTGGATTGTTGGATAAATCAGCTCGACAAAGGTATATATCTAATAGACTTTTCATTTCGTTTATTGGAGTCTCATATTGGGTTTTATTTTTTCTATGCCTTATTAGTATGATTCTCCTTGAGAAAACGATTGAACCCATGATGGGAAAAACGCTTAATATGATTTTGAATATATTAATCAGTCTTGTAATGCCTTTATTGATACTAATCTATCCATATATCAAATTAGAAAAAAAGTATCCGAGACAGTTTTTAGAACCTATACCGAGAGAGCTCATTTCTTCAGTTAACATTAAGCTATTTCAATATTATAAAATTCCAGAAAACTATTTGGTCACGAAGTGCTATGATTGTTCAAATCCGCAATTGATTGATAAGGACGTACTATTGTTCTTTCATAATGAGAAACTAAGAATGGTTAACGATTTTACATCAACAATTAAGGATTTTGGATGTTATGAAATGGATCTTAATGAGTTGGACTTGTCTTATGGAACGAATGATTGTATTATTACAACTGAAATCAGACTAAGAAAGTTTAGTTGCTCATTAGGAAAAAGAGCGAAATCATTCATTTCAAGAAGAGGTATTTCTAATAAAAACAAGTAAATATACTTAACGAAAATGTTGATTGTCTAAGATGTATTGATTGAGGTATTGAGATGGAATTCAATCGTAATTTTGAAACAATTATCGGAGAAACACTGACACTAAAACTGATTGAAACCTGTGATGGCGATGATCAAGTTATCCCATTTTATTATTATGCTATTTATCTAAACTCGATATCCAGCACGATTGGTAAGATTAGTATTCGCATTGGACACAACGAACATGCCTATATTAATGGGAATATAGGTTACGAAATTGATGAATCTTTTCGTGGAAACGGTTATGCTAAAATGGCTGTTATGATGACTTACCCTATCGCTAGGTATCATGGTATGACACATCTGATTATTTCTTGTGATGAGGATAATGATGCCTCTAAGCGTGTAATTAACAAACTTGGTGGTGTTTATTTAGAGACAATTTTTCCACCTAAAAGCTACGTGTTTTATTATGAGGGTATATCCAAGCAGAGTATTTATCGAATGGATATTTAGTTTATGTGAAGTGGTAGTTTTTTCAGAAAGGGTAATTTTAACTTGACAAAACATAAAATCAATTTATGAATCGTCGTAAAAAATCGTAAAGGATGGATCTAAATGACAAAAGTCTATTTATTTAAAGCGTTGGTGGTTTTGTTTTATGTATTCGTTCTGGTCTTTAACTATCTCGCTAATATCTTACCTTTAAACAATCGAACAACTGGCGCAATATCGGATGCTTACCCATCCTATTTCACACCAGCAGGGTTTACTTTTTCAATTTGGGGTATCATATATCTTTTAATTGGAGTATTTGTCTTTCGATTGGTAACTTCTAACCCAAACCAATACTTTTCAAATCACTCTGTTTTATTTCACATGCTATTTTGGACAACCTGTGTACTCAACATTTCATGGTTATTCGCGTGGCATTATGACAAGATTGGATTATCTTTACTCATCATGTCTGTATTTTTGATTACATTGTTGTTCATCGTGTTTTATGTGAAAGATTTGCCCTATTTTACGAATATTACATTCAGTGTATATGCAGGTTGGATAGCGATTGCTTTTATCGCGAATGTCACCATTTATTTGGTCAAATTAGATCTGCCAATATTTCAAAATCATGAGATATCTTGGTATATTCTTGTGATGATTATTGGGGTGATCATAGGCTTATTGACGATGCTGATGACCAAAAACCTAGTATTTGTGGCGGTATTTATTTGGGCTTATTTTGGTATTTATATGAAACACTTTCAACAAATGGGTACTTATTTACCGCGAACCTATAACCTTTTCAATCTCAGCTTACTGATGATTTTGATGATTGGATGGTTGGTTATCTGGATAACTAACCACTATCGAGTACTCAATTAATTCGTTTATACTTTAGACACGAACCATCCTATGGGGTGGTTTTTTTCTTGTGACAATGTGGTGACATTTTCATAAATATATTTAATTCATCAAAGATATATGTTAAAGTAACGTTGAAAGGATGTGTCTTCTGATGAAAAAAATGTGGTTATTGTTGGTTATATTGTTCATCACAATCTCATTTAGTTCAAGTACGAAAGCGATGGAAGCACCCTATCTTGATGCGTTCCATAATTATGAAGCTTTTCTCAATGGGGTGGATTATTATATTGGTGAAGAAAATATTTATTTTACGAGCACCGAAGTGGATTTAGGAGACGATTACTATGTCAGTTATGTCATTGAACACGACATTCGTAATCGAAAGTCCTATGAATCGGATGGTAGACCATACTTCATTTATCAGAGTAAAGATTCCACACTTAATTATCATTTTGAAATCCATTTAAGGTTAAAAGAGGGCCAAGAAGTGATGTCATTTGTGAACATTTCATCCGATGGCTTCGACATAAATGTATCAGGGACTCGTAATAGTTTTATCCTCATACGTCGACTCAATGATCAGGAAATTCCAAGTAGTGAAATCAACCGTATTGTGTCACTCATATGTGCTTTATACAATAAAACATGGGAGATGCCATCATGAGAAAACTAATCTTTTTATCATTTATCGTTTTGGTCAGTTTAAACAGCTGTTTTGGTTTTTATAGGAATACGTATACCTATTCAGAGAGTTATTGTTCACTAGATGACTTCTATAGTGTATTAGAGAATGACGAAGCAATCGTTATTTTGGATTTCACACTCCATCCAGGTGAAACATTAGACTATCCAGCAACCATTCGTTTTCATACGGATAATGATGTTGTTTATGAATATCTATATTCAATCAAACATAGTGGCTTATCGTATCATACGACATTCAGTTTACAAAGAGAAGAATCGAGAAGTTCCGGCGGACAATTATTTAAAGGTGATGACATCGATGAAGAAATCAATCATGAGGATTTAATCATCAGAACACAATTAACCCCTGCTGGTAAATTTGGGGCACCGCTTCAATTTGTCCTCAATTTTTATTTTGAAGCTAAGGGCATCGGATACTACGGTGAGATAAGACATGTGAATGAAATCTCAGAAAACTTTGACAAACAAGTGTTTATCGATTATATTATTGAATTGTATGAACAACACGTATAGTCGTTTTTGGGAGAAATATGAACAATCCGTATTTAAATCACGTTTCTAAAACACTAAAAGAAGAGTTTAATGTCGATGTCGTTGAAGACATTCTTTTGGTGCGCAAAGACCGCGTAATTTTGTATGGGGAAAGTAATTTATCTGAAGATAATATTTTATATGTCATCACGGGTACCTTACAATTGATTGGACTCGCAGAAGCGTCATCCATCCAACTAACGGATTTACTAAAACGTTTTGAATATAACAATGCATACGCCGATGTGGCAGGAAAAACGGATTATTATGGTTATGTCTATGGTGAATTGTTCAGTATAAGACCACAAACCAGTGTAACTTTCCCAATTCTAGCAGAACAACAACGCGTTTGGATTACGGTTTCGCGATTTGTGGTGGATGCAAATCCGGCACTATCAGCCTATTTCATCACCAATGTCAGTGATGTCATGGATGCGGAAGAACAAAACTATGCGAAATCGCATCGTGATTCCTTAACAGGTTTATTCAATAAATACACCCTCGATTTTCATTATGGAAAACGATACAAAAATGAGAACTTTCATGTGATGTATCTCGATATCGACAACTTCAAAGAAGTCAATGATCACGATGGACACGTCGCTGGTGATCAATGCCTCATCGCCTTCAGCAATATCCTGAAAAGTTACTCAAACGATCATAAACATTTCTACCGTAATGGTGGCGATGAATTTGTGGGACTGTTATTTGATACAGAAGACCATGTGAGAGAAATGGCAGAAGGTATTTTAAGCCAAGTCCGACAAATCCAGTCGCCGATTTCAAACACACGAATGACTGTATCGATGGGTATCGTTCAAGCGGATATGCGTCAAGATGTCATTCGAAAAGCCGATATGTTGTTGTATAAAGCAAAACGTATGGGCAAGAATCAATATATTTATGAAATTGAAAAAACTAGACAACATGAAGAGGCCTAAATAGCCTCTTTTTTAGTATAAATATGGTGACTATTTAGAATTATTTTCATTAGTTTTGAAGTTGAAATAGAAATCGATTATCATTACTATATAAAATAATTACAAATAAGGAGTTTATACTATGACCATATTACAAGCATTTTTACTAACCCTATTTGCAGGGTTATCTACCGGTATTGGATCGCTACTAGCGTTTAATAAAAGAGCTGCTTCAAAGACATTCTTATCCTTCGCTTTGGGTTTATCTGCTGGGGTGATGATTTATGTTTCATTTGTCGAGATATTTGTTAAAGCGAAAGACGCACTCATTTTAGATTTCGGTGTTAAAAACGGTTATATCTTAACCACGCTATCGTTTTTTGCAGGTGTATTCTTGATTGGATTGATCGACAAATTGGTACCTGATAAAGAAAACCCACATGAAATTAGAGATGTGAGTGAAATGAAAGCGAAAGACCATAAATTATTAAGAATGGGATTATTTTCTGCCCTAGCCATCGCGATACACAATTTTCCTGAAGGCTTAGCGACGTTCATCGCTGCGCTTCAAAACCCAACCTTGGGGATCGGGATTGCTGTAGCGATTGCCATCCACAATGTACCTGAAGGCATCGCTGTAGCCGTACCTATTTATCAAGCAACTGGTTCACGAAAGAAAGCATTTTTATACTCTTTCGCATCCGGGTTGTCCGAACCGATAGGGGCTTTATTGGGCTATTTCCTGCTCAGTGCATTCTTGACGGATGCGATGTTTGGATTCGTCTTTGGTTTGGTGGCAGGGATCATGGTTTATATATCACTCGATGAGTTATTACCAACCGCTGAAAAATACGGGAAACACCACATCGCCATTTATGGATTGATCACTGGGATGGCCATCATGGCTCTCAGTTTGGTGTTGTTTGTTTAAATGATTATCATTTAAGGCGAAGTTATTAGACTTCCTTTTATTATGCCAAAATGACGCATATTTATGGGTAAATGTGTGTTTATCTATTCGGATTATGGGGTTATGGACTAAATTTATGAATTATTAAGGAATTATTAACATCGATTTGACGGTTATTTTTGAAAGATGGTATAATTTAAACATCGAAAAGCCCCTTAACATAGTTAAGTGAAAGAGAGGAGAAACCACATGAACCACAAATCCATGAGTGTAACCATCATCATGTTCATTTTGTCGCTACTGGTTTTTTCTGCATCCTCTTTCGCATGGTTCGCATTATCTGATACTTCAAGGGTCAATGAGTTTGTGGTCCCAGTGAATAATTATGAAGCTGAGATTGTATTCCAAGTGCGTAAAAATGGTGGGTCATATTCAACCATCACCACAGAAGCAGAAATGACTGCCTTCTTGAACAATAGCTTACCAGGGGATTTATTTGATTTTATCGTAACCATCGAAAATCTTTCGACATCCTCAGTGGTTGCGAGCATATACTTCAATGACGTTACTAGTGATAACCCCAATGCGGGTTATGACATGCGCAATGTTTTTTATATCGTCGACGGAGAAGTGAGTGTAAACGCATCAGTGAATAATCTGCCACTCAATTCAACCACACCTCTTACATTTGAAGGACAAACTTTTTCCAACTATCGTTTGAATAACTTGATTGATGCATCACAAGATATCACCATTATCACCAACGTTAATATCCCAATCAGTCAAATTGTCTTCATAGAATTTTCCATTCAAATGGATCCAAATACCAGTAAACAAGAATACCAAGCAGGCATCATGCGCATCGCTTCATTGCTTGCAGTATTCGATGCCTAGGAGGGAACACATATGAACAAAAGACTCTTAGGTTTGACCATCAGTATGGTCTTAACATTGATTTTATTAGCAACCACGGTATATGCCTATTATTTTGATCGTAAAGAAACCGGCAGTATCGATTTAACCTTAGGAGAAGTCTCCTTCACTTGGGACGGTGCGTTTGTGACCGATTTCGTGATGCCAGCACAAGAACTGGTTGAAACCCCATTTTCATTAAACAATGCTTCATCGGTCGACACAGAACTTCGATTCAGTGTCACCGCATCTACTTCATTATTGGGTACTGTGAATTTAGAAGACATTTTTACAGTGTATGAATTTAATAGTGACTGGGTGTTGGAAACGGATGGTTATTATTACTACCGTGGTTCCAATACAGATTCGATTTCAGAACCTGGCAAATACAAGATTCCGACATCGGTTCTAAACATTCCAGTGTTATTGTCCCTTAAACTCGATGGCTATGTGATTCGTAATGAACACATCGGTCAAACCGTTTCATTGACATTAACGTTTCAAGCCAAACAAGGTCCTTTCATCGATTGGGCTACCTTAGGGTCAACCAATTACGACTTTTCTACTGGACAATAACGTCCATTAACAGGAGGTGACACCATGAAAAAATTAAGATTGATTGAAAGTATCGTGATTTTTGTCATGGTGCTCGCATTGCTCACCACTGGCATTTTCGCTTGGATCATCGCGAGATTCCAATCCGAACCCGTGGTGTTTACCAGTGGTGCCATCACGGTGGACGCGGCACTATATTCAGCCAATGACGCCAATTACGATGGTGTATTGGATGGTGGGTATACTGAAATTACCGCTGCTGGGATTGATTTTACGAACTTAATGCCTGGCCAAGTCTATACCTTTAGATTGATTATTGATAACACAGGTACAGCCGATGGTCATTTAGACCTCACGGTGAAAGACATATTACCAACCGATAATGCATTATTCAATTTATTGACCATTGATTTTGTGCATCCGACGACATCGGTCAATACAAGTCTTGACTTGAATTCAACCGATGTGATCCTCTTTAGCAATTATGTTTTACCTTTTGAAGGGTCCTTGACGTTTGATTTCACGATTCAAATTGAACCTACCATCAACAACACCCTACATAGCGAGTCGATTACCATTGGGTATTTTGAAGTCCGCTTGGATCAAATCCCATAAACTTAAAGGAGGTTAACATGAAGACAAAAAATTTAACTAAAATGATCATCACGTTCGTCTTGTTGGCCTCGTTAGCCGTGGTCTCGATTGCAGGATGGCTAACAAACACAAATACGTCTAATCCGGTGGTTACTGTCGGTGAAGTCAGTGTTCAAATTGAAGCGTATTTTGAATATTACGATGAATTTGACGTTTTACAAACAAAAACCACCGATATTGAATATGAATATACCGTGGATGGTCAAGGCACATTTACCAAGTTTGGCATTTATCGTGTCAATTTGTCGAATCCAGATGACCCACAATTCATCAAGAACTTAAGAGTTAACATCGATGTATTAAGCAATGTCGAATCTTATATGAGAATTGGGGTTTATGAACAATTGACCCTCTCCTATATTTCTGGTGGTAAGAGTTATGAGGTTGCGATTACACAACCGACCAAAATGCCATTCAATTATATGGATACCAACGATATGGTTAACCCATATTTCTATGATAATCGCGATAACGATGGCTTTTTCTATTACACCAACACAGTCAAGAGAAATCCAGATACGACCCCTCAAGAAATCACATTCGTAGCGGATTTTGGTAGTACACCATTCAACCTTTATGATGCAAGCTACAGTTTACAGTTGGGATTCATCATTGAAGCAGTTCAATCCATAGAAGGACCAGTCATCAACTGGGGCTTGCCAAATAGACCTTGGGACGACGGAGCGTGGTAATATGATTAAAAATATCAGTAAAAAAATCATCATCACTGCCATCATGTCTGTGTTTATCCTCGCAGTCTTTTTTGAGATTGCGAAAAGAGTCCCTATAACACCAGGCACAGATGGTCAAGTACAAACATCCGTATTCAATAACGGATTTTTCGATACGAACTTGAGTAAGGCCAACAAAGCAGAACCGATGGTGACCTTTAGTGAAGTCCAAACCATCATCGTTACACATATGAATCAAACCTTCGCAACACCAGATGCTAGAGATACCTCGATGCAAGCGGCACTCGCAACCTTAATTGGCACCAAACGCATCGCGATTGAAACCGCCGATGATTTATATAATTTCTCAACCTCAGTATCTTATAACTGGGTCAATACAGCGAATTATGCCAACTATTTCTACTATAAAACTGTCAGTTATTTACTTGATCAAGATTATGCATTGGTTTCTGATATTGACTATAGTGACATGCGTGCGAAAACATTCAATCCCATCGGTATCGATTTAGATTTACCAATCGACTACGATCCAAATACACCGGGCGACCAAGACCCGATTTTCCCGTTTACTGGCAGTTTTGATGGTCAAGGATTTAGAATTTCAAACTTATATGTTTCTGGGTATAGCTACATCACAGTGGATTATTCATTCGATGGCACTGAACAAAATAGCCAGATTTTTTCATTGATACAAAGTTATTCGATGTTCGCTTTAATTGGCGAAACGGGTGTGGTTAAAAACCTTACCGTTAGAAATCCTAACTATGAATTATTGGATGCGCCAGAAGGGTTAACCAAAGCAGCCATGTTTGTAGGTACCAATCACGGTACCATTTATAACGTTTCAGTCATCGATACCAAAACCAACGCACTTGGGGAATCGATTGCTGGGATCCGTTTTAATGTTCTTTTCGTTCAATCCGGTACAACATTTACAGCGGCAGGATTTGCACATACGAACTCAACCACAGGGAAGATTTATAATTCCTTCTTTGTGAGTGATAAAGTCATGTCGGACGGTTCACGTTCTAGATTCAATATTAGACCATTTGTCTATAACAATAGTGGCACCATCAGTGGTGTCGCTTATGACCAATTGGTTATCCCAAATGTGGATTCAACCACACTCCCACAAAGCTTTCCAAATTACACCCAAGCACAATTTAGAAGTGGTACGGCTTCAGGCAGTCCGATTTCAATCAACAATACCAACTTACAAAGCTTATTTGGTGAAACCAGACAATGGAATTTCTATGTCCAAGATGGCTTCCCAATCATGTTTAAACTCAATTACGTTTCTGGCGCATTTGAACTTGCTAATGAAATGGATTTAATCGCTTTTAATAAGCTTATAAACTACAATACCCCTTATAATGGGGTTACTTATGATTCACATAACTATCGACTTGTCGATGATATTGATATGAAAAATATCAAAGGCTATGTCACACCAACCAAAGAGTTTAAAGGCACATTTAGTGGCGGTACCAGTGAGTTTTCAAGCTCAAGTACAAATACCAATAAATACATCTATAATATGACCATCAATAAACCAGTGGTCATCGGTAATAACTATTACATGGGTTTATTGAGCGCATCCTCTGGTACGGTTAAGAACATCAACCTATTAAATAACCAAATGATCCTAACTTCTACGGGAGACAATTACGGTAAATCCTTCTATGTCGGTTCAATTGCCGGTTTATCTACAGGTACCATTCGCAATGTTGTGAGTGATACAGACATTGATTTGGGTGAAGATGCCATCGGTAGAAGTTACGTCGGTGGGATTGCTGGTATGGCCTATGGATCTGTTACATACGTGGCAAATCTAGGTGCAATCAATGGCAATGCCCATGATTTCAATAATTTAACCATCAATGGTTTATTCTCAATTGGTGGAATTGTTGGATCCACGAACTCAACCACGTTGGTATTGACCAACAGCATAAACACAGGGGAAATCCGCGGAGTCGGTCTAGCTAGCGGTAGCCAATTTAATGTTGCAGCCGGCAGTTCAATCCAAAATCGCGTCGGAGGTATCATTGGTGAAGTTAATAACATTTCAGGTACCAACCATTCATTCTACTATGTAACCAATGAAGGTAAAGTTGCAGCCAATGACTTTACTGGAAAATCAGGTGGTACGGTACAAAACTTTATTGGTGGTATTTTTGGTGAAGTCCAAGGGTTGGCTTTCCAAATCACCAACGCTACAAATCCAATTACCTTTAGAAATGGCCGTTGGCAAAATACAGGCATCATTGAAGCCAACCACATCAATACATTCACAACCACCAATAGTGCAGGGATTGGGGTTGTTTCAACGACCACAACCAAAGCAGAATTTACTTATATGACCAACAGTGGTGGGTTTAATTTCCCTAATTTGAACTATCAAAACCACAATACATATATATTTTATTCCGCAACCATATTGGATAATTCCACAGGTGGTGTGAAACTATCGAGAGCCTATAATACAGCGGATTTCACATTCGGACCAAGTTATTTTAACAATACATCCGGTATATCGGTATCCACCATTCGAATTGCACCATTCTTTGTTTCTAAAAATAGTGTAGACAAAGATCTATTATTCGTTGAAAATCAAGGTGAAATCCTCGTCGGTAGCATTTCAGCAACCACATCCAATGTGGCTGTTGAACTCGAAGTAGCTGGTATTACCTTGTCTAATAACGTTTATTACAACAACGTCATTAATAGCGGTGATATTCGTTTATTGAGACTAAACCAATCCAGTGAAGTATGGGTATCTGGTATTTCTAAACGCGTATCCTATAATACAACTTTAAATGATGAGTACACGATGAAAAACTCTATCAATAAAGGTACCATTATCACAGCATTGATAACAGGTAACACGACCGTTACAGGTAGCAGTGCTAGCGGTGTTTACAGCAGCACCATGACCAGTAGAAATGTCTATGTTGGAGGATTGGTCAATGTCAACTCTGGGGAAATGACCAACGTCTTTAACTCGGGTACATTGTCATCTACCGATATTAACAGCACAGGATTACAACACATCACAGGGACAGCCAATTTATTTGCTGGTGGTGTCGCAACATTTAACTATAACTTAATTCAAGACGCAGCCAATACAGGTGTTTTGAACTTCACCAATACAACATCAACAGCAACTGCAGTTGCGTTGGTTGCCGGAACCACCGACTTGTTCGGGGGGATGGTTTATGCCTATAATGCCGGCTTTGTCTTAGGTGGTGTCGTCGCCGCATTCGGTGATGACGCAGCGAATATTCTTTCCGGTCATGGCCAAAATACAGGCATGATTGCGAAACTCATTGACTCCGCTAACAATGGTGATGTATATGGTAAAGCACCTGAATATGTTCGTTCTGGTGGTGTTTTAGGTATTGGTTTAGGAACAGAAGTCACAGCAGGCTCAGATAACGCAACCAGTACCAATGGTGTCATCCGCAAATTCGCAACGAATACCACAGGTCCTGATGACCCGGTTGCAAATTCCATCCTATCGAATGGATTAAACTTCGGTGATATTTACGCCTTTACTGGTGTTAGAGCAGCCTATACAACCACCAATGAACGTTTAGGTATCTATGGTTCCGCTGGTGGGGTTATCGCGTATGGTCTATGTAAGATGACGCGTATGTTAAACCACGGGAAGATTGCATCAAATGATGTCGCCGGTGGCATCATTGGGGCAACCTACATTTTCGGTAAAGCCGATGGTAATGGTGCGATGCCAGTTACTTATGTCGATATCGATACAGCCGTTCACTATGGTCAAGTCGAAGCCTTCATTCAAACACAATATGCAAACGCAACATTTGAAACCAGAGACTCATCCACTTTATATTACACAGGTTCTGCAAGAACTTCATTCTTATTTGGAACATACTCATCCATTACCATAGGTGCAAAACCTGGTTATGGCGGTATTTTCGGCCGTTTCCAACGTGGTGCTTATGGGGTCATGACCTCCAGTACTTTCAAAAACATTTTAAATATGGACGCCAATATCGATATGGTTGGACGTGCCGACCAAACATCGGTTGGTAGTTTCTTCTTTTATCGATTTGGTCAAGATGGTGTTGAAGATACATTCTATTCAGCAAGAACTGGGGATACTTCTACGGCCGTGATTGTTGGTTTTAATGAAGTCGTAAGAACGTATAATTATTTAACCAACATTACTGCGACCTTCTATTTCAGACGTGAATTGATTCTACCTCAAAATGAATATATTTATTTGGTCGTAAGAATTGCGGGTAGTGGTAGAGGTAACTATACCACAGACACAGCACGTGTAATTGGTGAATACTTACCATTATCCAATAATTCATATACAGATTTTCAATACAATCACTTGTTTACCAATAAGGTGACAGGTGCAACAACCAACATTACAACAACAACCAGTTTTCCAACCATCATGACCTCAACCAGTAATACCTTAAGAGAGAACTATCAAGATTTTGGTTTTACAGAACAAGACATGATTAATCTTTTTGCTGGAACGACATCCACAAATATCACACGCTCTATTGTTAGAAATACACCATTCTCCATTACGGTACGTACTGGGGGTGCACAAAGTGCATATAACTTCCCTAAAGTTCAAGATCTAACTGTGGGGGATTCGGGGTATGATCCGTCGAAATTATACATTTTTGACCCTTCATTCCCACTCATGAATCCATCTCAATCGGACTTCATTTACAGAGTAACCAAAGAAGTCCTCGCAGATCGATTTAGATTGGCTGCAGATCCATTGTTTAAAAATGGTATGTATGTTCTCGCATCTTCTAAAGGACGAGAAGCTGGTGCTGTTCTACCTGCTAACCTATCCATCAATAATTTCTATGGTTTAAAAGAACCAGATACACCAGTGTACTATAATTTAGATAGCATTTCTGCCAGTAATCTGAATGTACCTTCTGTACAAGACTTACCATCAGACCCACTCTACCTATCTTATAGTTCCATGTTCCAAGTGCGTAAGAGCGATAAGTCCTTGGTTCTACCAAAACAAGATGAACCAACCATTGGGGATTTGGTTTTATATGACCCAAATGGTATTAGTCCAACCCTTGAAGGCGGCACCATCGATAATACAGCGAAGACGATCACATTCAATGTTTCGCAATCCGCTTTCCCAAGCAGTACTGTCACCTATGAAGCCCTTGAAGCAACCCTATCGGAAAACGCGGTTATCGCGGTATCTGGCATTACATCTGTGACCCATGCGGGTTTTAAAACGGCTTATAATGCCAGAACTTCAAACATTCTAGATGGGGCTTACAAGTTCAGTTATACAGGTACGTTTGACGCATTCAATAAAGTACAATTCACGATGACTGTGTACTCTGAAGTCGCTGCCGATGACCCAAATCTCGTCACGATTTATAAGACGGATTATACGGTAACCATCAATCGAATTGCACAAAACTTAAATGTTACATTAAATCAAATCCTGATGAATTCGACGAATGTCACACCGTTACCTTCGTTGGTTGGTTCTACCTATACGGTTTCACCATCCTTCCCATTGTCACCGAGTGGTACGATTACCGTTCGATTCATTGATAACAACACCCAATTACCATTAGGTCACAATTTGACCATTCACCGTTTGACTAAAGATGGCGATACGGTAGATTCAGCGTATTACACACTCAATTTGACCCCGAAGGCTTCCAATAATATCTTTGGGTTCGAAATGACTTTAAGCGATGAATTGGAAAGTGGCGTCTATCGAATCGTGTTCAGTTATTACAATAGCTCAACACAGTTCAATTTGGATTTCACCAAACAAGCGTCATCCAACCGTTTGATTACGAGTGTCTCCTATAGCACATATAGTGCCGATGCATTAGGCGGACTCACATTCACACCAACAGGGACAAACTTCACCACATTCCTTGAATTTGGTGAAATACTTGAAGGTGTGTTGTTGAATTCGAACCGTACCATGACAGTAACGCCGGTCACCAATGGCTCTAGTTTGAACTATATCAATACCTTAGAATCCGTTGAGTTATCACTCGATGGCAATACGTTGATGATTCTAACCATTTCACCTTTCGCATCCATCACGAACGCGACTGTAAGATACGAGTATGGTGGCGATGGCCGAAAGAGTTATATTTTCAATTACACCATCTTGAATGAGTTGAGTCAGTCCACGGTGATTACACATACCGTCACTGAAAGAGAATTGGCCGACTTCATCGTTTACAAAAATGGTAACCAACAATTCGCTTATCCAGTCGAAGTGACGAGAGAAGCATTATCGACCAATATTCAAATTGACTTTAGGTTGTTAGATGTTCAGTTATATCACGATATCACCACCGTTATTACCGATTTGAATGGTGTGTTCGTACCTACGACAGATGAAATTGAATTCTTCATTGACGATGCTTACGCGATGGATATCACATTTGAACTCGAAGTAGGTGAAAAGACTTACGCATTTACATTGAGTCGTGAAGGTGGTGTCACTTATGATTTAGGCAGTGTCGTGATTCGAAAGAATTTAGGTGTCAGTGCTTACCTCAACGATATCCGCTTCCAAATCAACAGTGAAATTACCTTGAAATACCCTGAAATATACCAAATCAATTCGGATGGCAGTACAGTTACACCAGCCGTTTATGATCCGCGTGTCTTCTTTGACGGCATCGATTACGATGACGCGGACACCAATGGCGTTCAGTACTTTAGAATCAATGGTGAAGTTTCCGATATCGACTTATCCAGTTATTATCCAGACTTTACATTGCCGATTGGCGCGGTAATTCAACGTCAAGTTGGTCCAAACAGTTGGTCAAATGACTTAGCAGGTAACTTTACAAGTGAAATTGAAGATGTTAATACCGTGGTTAGATATCGTATATTATCAGAACAAACCAACGCGAACAACCCAGGTGTATTGACCGATATTGTCGATTCTACCATCGTTTATTACGATTTAACCGTCATCGATATCTTGTATAATCTAACCATTCGTTTCACATTGTTCTACCGCTTTGAAAATGGCACCATCGTACCGGCAGGGGACCCAACCTCACCAATCAACAGCAGTGTCATCTTAATCATCGTTAAAAACTATGAAACCGATGAATCCTTTACCCCATCCATCACGATTGACCCAGTCACTGGCAGAATCATTTATCCGTATGAGGGTGAAATCTTTGGATATACGGCAGGGGTCAGAAATCAATCCACCCTATTTTATTATCCATTACCAGCCAACATCACCGATTACTTGTATACCTTTGGTAAGAATAAGACCGGTGTCTATAACTTCTCGATTGTGAGCCCTAAATATACTGGGGTTACGACTGGAAACTTGGTCAATGGCTTACGTTATGATTACAATATATACTTGCGTACGGGTGTGACCGGCACAGGTACTTACCCTTGGAATGATGACGATTATAAATTACCTGAATTCGATACCAATGGTGAAATCATTGGTAAATATTACTATGTATTAGGTACCAACCGACAAATCATCCGCGAATTCGCGATTGTCATTGAAGAATCCACATTGGGTAGCCAATGGGGCTTGTACGATGACTACACCAGTTGGGACAATTAAAGTGTTTAAAGGCATACTTTGAAAAAAGTGTGTCTTTTTTTTGAATACCGCTTGACACGATATACTATGTAATGTATAGTATTGTGTGAGGGGAGGTATTAATGATGGATCCGCAATTGAAAAAAGGCTTTCTTGAGATACTCGTTTTAGCATCCTTAAAGGAAGAACCATCTTATGGGTATAAAATCATCCAGGATGTGTCTTCAATCATCGATATCTCTGAATCGACATTATACCCCATATTGAAACGACTTGAACAACAAGCATTCGTGAAGACTTATACAGAACAACACCAATCTCGATTGAGAAAGTATTACATGATTACCACTTTAGGTAAGCATGAGATTGAAAAAGCACGGGCAGATTTTAGTGAGATATCCAAAATTTACCGCTATATTTTGAGGTGACCTATGACAAAACTTGAATTTTTACAACAATTAAAAACGGGTTTATCTGCTTATAGCGATCAAGCAGAAATTCTCAACTATTATGAGGAATTGATCGATGACGCGGTTTCAAATGGCGAGGTTGAATCCGAATTCATTCATAAACTCGGCAGTATCGAACAAATCATCCGTACATTGAAAAAAGACGCAAATTTCAAACTGAAGGTGAAAAACCGTGAGAACTATATGCTGCGTGAAGTGATTTCACAAGCATCTAAAGGTATCGCATTATTCTTTACCATCATTGGTGTCATCGTCTTAGGTAGCATCAGCATTTCATTCATTTCGAGTGGTGGCGTATCCTTCATCACTTACCTCGTATTTTTACTAACGAAGGATGTATCTAGAGTTGAAGTACTCATCTATTATGTGAGTTCGATGGTTCTGGGTATTGGATTGGTGATGGTGGGTGTAGTCATCATTACCACACTCATTAAAAAAACAAAAATTTGGCTAGACAAAGCCATTGTTAAAATTGATCATATCATCAAAAGGAGACAAAAATGAAAACCTTATTAAAAGTTGGTATCATTTTCATCATCATCGGTGCGATATCCGTAACGGTATTCGGATTGATGGCACAACCCTATCTAGAAGAACAAATGGAATATACAGATCAAGCGTTTGATTATGAAGGTAGTCTATTCAGTCGAATTGATTTATCTTTTTACAACAACCCAGTGGTCATCAAACCAAGCACGGATGATCAAATCCATATTCGATTTAAAACAGATCAATACGAAGAAATCACTTTGACAGAAGACAATCAAATTCTATCGATTGTGGTGACGAGTGATTGGTGGGATCAGTTTAGAAACCCACTACATTGGTTTAACTTTGGGAATATCATGGTCAATCGAACCGTCACGGTCGAACTACCAAGCATTCTGTACCATTTAAGCGTAAGAACGTCTAATGGTGCGATTTCACTCGATGATTTATCGTTAGAAAGTGTGATTTTACGCACATCCAATGGTAGAGTGAGTATTGAAAATGTCAGTATTCCAACCGTAACCATGTCATCGTCTAATGGCAAACTTTATTTGAAGGATGTCGTATCCACAACAGTGGATTTAGACACCTCCAATGGTGAAATCGAACTCATCAATGTTGAAGCCTATTCAATTGACGCGGAAACATCCAATGGTCCGATCAATGCGAGTAGGATTGATGTAGAAGACTTTAGGGTCAGTACGTCAAATGGGGCGATTGAACTATCGATTCAAGGCATCTTTGAAGACTATAAAGTGAAAACAAAAACATCGAACGGTACCGTTAAAATCGATGGTAGTACTTATGGTAATGATACATATCATACAACCAAAGTACCGTATGTAGAAGCCATCACCTCTAACGGGAACATTCAAATCCACTTTGAAGACTAGCATCCGCTGGTCTTTATTTTTGGTATAATGGGTTTATGAGGTGATTCTATTGGATAAAATTGTCGTTAATACAGCGTTTGGACATGTGAAAATTGAAGCTGAGCATCAATCGATTCGAAGATTGGATTTAACCAATGAACCACTAGTATCATCGGATTGTCCGGTTTTAAACCGTGCAGCCAATCAAATCCGTCGTTATTTTGATGGTGAATCCATCAACTTTGATTTGCCATTAAATCCCATAGGTACGACATTTCAGTGCGCTGTGTGGCATGCGCTGACTGAGATTCCTTATGGCGAAACCAGGAGTTATCAAGACATTGCGAGAGCGATTGGGAATGTTAAAGCAGTTAGAGCTGTGGGTGGGGCTGTCAATAAGAACCCCATCATGATTGTGATTCCCTGTCATCGTGTGATTGGGAAAGATGGTTCTTTGGTTGGCTTTTATGGCGGATTAGAACTTAAACAACGCTTGTTGAACCTTGAAAAGGGGATTGCATCATGAGTGTATTTGAATACGATGTAGAAGCCCTAGAGTATTTGAAGAAGAAAGATAAAAAACTCGCTCAGATTATCGATCAAATCGGTCCAATCCAACGTGGCATCAACCCCGATTTGTTTGAATCTTTAGTCAGCTCAATTGTCGCTCAGCAAATATCTGGTAAAGCATTTGAAACGGTATATGCCAGACTCAAACAAAAAACCGATATCACACCCCAAGGCATATTAAATCTCACCACGGAAGACATTCAAACCTGTGGTATGAGCCTCAAAAAAGTGGGTTATATTCAAGGCGCAGCTGCGTATTTCAGCCAAACCGATATCGATGTTTTAAGACATATGACTGATGAGGCTTTAATCAATCACCTGATTGAACTCAAAGGCATAGGTAGGTGGACCGCAGAGATGTTGTTGATCTTTTCACTCAACCGGATGAACATTCTTTCAAAGAAAGACTTGGCCATTCGTCGAGGCATCAGCATGCTTTACCACCACCCTCAAATTACCGATGCGTTACTCGAAAAATACCACAAACGATATAGTCCATACGCCAGTGTCGCATCCCTATATTTATGGGAAATCTCGAGCGGACGCTATGGTCACGTCGATCATCAAAAATAATGCATAAAAATCACCTGAAAATGGTGATTTTTTCGTTAAATTCCGTAAAAACGGATGAAAATCCCTTGGCTAAAACATCGGTGAATTTGACTGAAAAACCGTTGTTTAGTTTCATTTTAAACAAGGTATTTTCATCTTTTTTACATCCAAAGGATTGATATAATAGTGACACAAAAGGGAGGTGAGCCTATGGAAGAGTATCGATTACACAAACAGATTTTATGCATCGACTTGAAAAGTTTTTACGCGTCGGTTGAGTGCAGTTTGAGGGGCCTTGATCCATTCAAGACACCATTGGTGGTCGCGGACAAATCCAGAGGTAAAGGCGCCATCACCTTAGCGGTCACCCCATTTTTGAAAAAGTTGGGCATCCCTAGCCGCTGTCGTATTTATGACATCCCTGAAAATTTGCGAGATAAAATCATTTTTGCGAGACCACAAATGAAAACCTATATGGAATATTCAATGAAAATTGTCGAGATTTATCTATCATTCATCTCTGAGGAAGATTTGTATGTGTATTCCGTCGATGAAGCTTTTTTAGATGTCACCACTTACTTGAATTTCTATCAAATGACGGATGTTGAACTCGCAAAGAAAATCGTGGATAAAATCCAAACGGAATTGCATTTGCCATCGAGTTGTGGGGTAGGACCTAACATGATTATGGCGAAAATGGCACTTGATATCGACTCTAAAAAAGCCAAAGATTCGATTGCGAAATGGACCTACGAAGACATTCCAACCAAACTATGGCCGGTCAAACCCATCTCTGAAATGTGGGGGATTGGACGCCGCATGGAACACCATTTAAACCTTTTAGGTTTAGAGACCATTGGAGACATCGCGAGGTACGATAAAAATCTACTTAAACGGAAATTTGGCGTTTTGGGTGAAGAATTGTGGTACCACACCCATGGTATTGACATGAGTATCCTTCAAGACAAAAATAAATTGCGTGCCCAAAACAAGAGTTATGGACACTCTCAAATTCTATTTAGAAATTATTACGCACCAGAAATCTATACCATCATCTTAGAAATGGCAGATGAAGTGACCAGACGACTGCGTATTGGCAGAAAGAAATGTCGTGTCATTCACTTTGGGGCTGGGTATTCGAAAGACAACCATGGTGGGTTACACAAACAAGTGACCCTTGAACGACCAACCTCAAGTTTCAAATTGATTTACGATACGTGTGTCGATATTTTCAATGAGCAATACGATGGTAGTCCTGTAAGATCGATTGGTATCTCACTGGGCGGTTTGACCGAATCAGAAACCCATCAGTTTAGTCTATTTGAAGACCTTGAACGCGATGAACATGAGTATCAGTTATTGGCATCCGTGGATGAAATCAAATACCGCTATGGCAAAAATGCAGTGAACCGAGGTTCATCACTCAATAAAGAATCGACAATTCGTGACCGAAATACGTTTGTTGGAGGTCATCATGAGTAAATATGTTGATCGGGGTATCATCAAATGGTCACCGTTTGATGGGTTGGCAGGGTTCAATGATATGTTCACAGAACTCAGAAATCGTTTGACACGCATGGATAAGCCGATTTTGTTGGATGACCGCTTGGAAGAACTGGATTTGGCCCTCCAAAACGCATCCGAAAACAACCAGCAAGTGCTCATCGAATATTACTACGATGGGCATGTGAGATACACGGAAGGCACCATACTTAAAATTGATCGCATTCATCACCGTATTTTGATGGATACGAAACAAACACTTGGGATTGAAGATATCTTAAATATCCATGAAATACAGGCTGAATGAGCCTGTATTTATTTTTTCAGGTTTACAATTTGAGCGAATAAGCGTATAATTACACTTAAATATTTAGAGGTAATTTATGAAAAAAATCGCTATGCTTGGACCTAAAAACACCTATTCAGAGGTGGCTGCGAAGGTCTATCAAAATCATACAAAAACAACCTATACATTCAGCTATCAAAAGCGTATTGCTGATGTGTTTGAAGCGATGAACACTGATACAATTGGAATCATCCCCATTGAAAATACACTAGAGGGCTATGTTCAACAGCATTTGGATTATTTGTTAGAGTATCCCACGTATACAATCACTCAAGAACTGAGACTCGATGTCGCTTTTACTTGTATTAGTCATGTACCACTAGCATCCATTGAAACGCTATATGTACAATACGCTACCAAAAATCAATGTCAAAAATTTATTGCAAAACTCGATGGCGTGAATCTCGTCGTGACAGATAGTAACTCGCAGTCATATGAGGCATATTTAAAAGATTATAGTAGTGCAGTAATCATTCCAAACCATATCTATGAAGAAGGAATGGCACCATATGACTATGTAAATATCACCGATGAGTCTCATAACCAGACACGGTTTTGGATCATTGAATCTAAAGAACGATTAGACGCAACGTATGAAGATTACAAAATGGCTATGGTCTTCACGCCAAGGGTGGACAGACCAGGGCTATTGTTATCCATCGTTGAAGCGTTCGCAAAAGCCGAAATCAACCTCATTTCAATCATGTCTAGACCAACCAAAAAAGCGATGGGGACGTATCATTTCTTCATTGAATTGGAATGTAAGTTGTCACAAGTCTCTCAAATTAAAACGATTTTAAAAACATTATCAACAGCGATGGATGTCAGGTTATTGGGGATATTCCCAGACTTGTCAGCTTAAACAGGATTGATGTTAGGATAGGTGATAAGATGATAACAGCGATTTTATTAGGGGCGGGTAACCGAGGTGAACACGCCTATGGACCGTACGCGTTGCAGCATCCAGATGAGATTCAATTTGTTGGTGTAGCAGATGCCAATGTGGTGCGTTTAAACTCTTTTTCTAAGAAGCACAACATTCCTCAAAATCGACAATATACAGATTACAAAGATATACTCAATGAACCAAAAATGGCCGATGTTTGCTTCATATGTCTTCAAGATCGCATGCATTATGAACCAGCACTCAAAGCCATTGAACTTGGGTATGATCTATTCTTAGAAAAACCGATGGCTGTTAGCGCAACTGAAGTCATTGAGATTTTTAATCATGCACAAAAATACAAGAAAAATGTCATGGTCGGTCATGTGTTAAGATATACCGACTTTTTCAACGCAATCAAACAAATCATTGTGTCTGGTGAAATTGGTGAAGTTGTCACGATACAACACAATGAAAATGTATCTTATTGGCACCAAGCACACAGTTATGTTCGTGGCAATTGGCGAAATGTTGAGACAGCGTCACCTATGATTCTAGCGAAATCATGTCACGATATGGATATCCTTTCTTGGTTGATTCAATCGAAACCTACCAAAGTCGCTTCATTTGGAAGTTTAAGTCATTTTAAAGCTTCAACCATGAACGACGTACCGAAACGTTGTATGGATGGCTGTCCACACCAGGAAACCTGTCCATATTTCGCACCCAAGGTCTATTTGAATGCACCGGATTGGATGAAATTGCCTGTTTCAGATGATATATCCGATTCAGCGATATTAGAAGCACTCAAAACGGGTCCTTATGGCCGTTGTGTGTACCGCTGTGATAACGATGTGGTCGATCACCAAGTGGTATCGATTGAATTTGAAAATCAAGCAACCGCTAGTTTTACGATGACCGCATTTACCCATGAAAATACCAGAACCATCAAAGTGATGGGGACCAAAGGGGAAATCCGTGGCCACATGGATAAAAATACCTTAGAGGTATATACGTTTGGCAACGAACGACCAAAACGCATCGATCTCAATCATAGTCAATATGGTCATGGCGGTGGAGACCAAGGCATTATGGCAGCGTTTGTTCAACTCATAAATCAAAAGAAATTTGATTTACCAAGCCTTGAAATTTCGACACAAGCCCATTTGTTGGCATTTATGGCTGAAACCGCTCGATTAGAAGGGCGTGTTGTAAAATTCGACGAATTTACGAAGGTCAAACCATGATTCTTTTTCAAACTGCCAACAAAAAGACACGCTTAAGCGCTATCGAATTATCGATTAGAACCTTCAAAGCCAATATGGGAGAACAGTTTACCCTGTTGTTTAGCCATCATAATCGTAAACACATGTTTTTAGCACTAGACGGCCAAAAAGTGGTTTCGATGGTCAATTATTATCCGTCGCGAATTACACTGAATGGCATTCAATTCAATGTCGCATCGATAGGGTCGGTTTGTACAGATACGGCGTATCGTGGACAAAACCTCGCTTCAAAATTATTGATAAATGCAGAACAAGCCATGATTCAATCATCCATCGATTTTACCATCATTTCGGGTTCTGGTGGGATTTATGAAAGATTTGGTGCACGTGATGTGGGATACAATCATGAGTATTTGATACCAATTGAACAATTTCCAAAAGATGAGAAGATGCATATTAGAGTTTATCAAGACAGCGATTTTGAAGATATCTACGCGTTTTATCAAAACGAAAGTCATCGATATCTACGAACCAAAGCAGAATTCAAACAATTATTAAAATCACAAACTGTCGCAGATACTTATTGTACCTACCCTGTAGTCGTGATAGAAAAAGAACGACGTATTGTCGGATATGTTATTTTAAATCACTATGAAGATGCGAAAGATTTGTGGGTTAAAGAATTTGCTGGAAATAGGAGGACTTTTTACAATGCCATACAGGCGTTGTTAACCTTTTTCAAAAAGACAGAAATCCATTTGGTGGTATCTGCCATCGATCCTTTAAATGAGTTATTTAGCACAAAACCTCATAAAATCATTACTCAAGAAGCCAGTATTAAAATCATCCATAGGACTGACTTCGTGTCAAAAATTAACCACTATTTTTCAAAACAAAAAGCAGACTATGAATTGTCTATTTCAGGTGCTTTTTATGTGTTGAAAGGTCAACAAAAAAGACATCAATTGAACGATGATGAATTGTTATTACTCATTTTTAGTGGTCAGAACAGTAGTGAAATATGGCATAAACAGGAGATTCAATCGATGGGTTTTCCACTCCCATTACCGTGGTCTCATAATTTAAACTATCAATAAAAACTATATACTATGTATATAAATTTCAAATATTTGAATAAAAAACATATAATAACATCTAAAACAAGATGTAAATACATATTTTTCTAATACTTTAGTTTTTAAAAAAAGGGCTGTCAACGACAGCTCTTTATTGTTATATACCTCGACCACCACTGCCACCACCACCGCCACGGATTTTGATGACTGTGAATCCACCACCGAATCCCAATAAAACGACGATGAGTGCGATACCCCAACCTGACCCTATGTTCAAGCCATTGATGGAAAGAATACTGAGTATCAAACCTAAGATGTCGGTTGAACCAGTATCTTCATGGACATAAGGTGCATCCATCATATCATCATAAAATTCATCCATATCATAAGGTAGTGGTTCTTCACCATAAACTTTATCATACAGTAAATTGAGTAGCTCATATTGGAATTGCATCAATTTCATATCGATGATGCCATAATGAATATCTGCGTAAAAATAATTCTCACGCATCATATTCATTTCAGTCGGGGTCAAATATTCTTCTAAACCATAACCAGGTTCCATTTGAACTTCAAGGATATCTTGATAAGTGATCCCGTCATCAACGTACTCATTGACGAATATCAGCACCAAAAGGCCCATGTCGGTGTCTTTATTACCAGGTGCCCACTGTTCAAATATTTCTACACGGTCATAATCTGCAATCTCACTCACATCCTGTACTAAGAAAGTTGCGTACACAATTTGAATGTCACCATATTCTTCATATAGATAACGATTTTGGGCCGTAATCAGCCGTTCTGTGTATTGCATGAGTGATTCTGCGTAATCATTGACATAGTAACGAAACGTTGGATCTGGGTATTTGTTTTGCTTACAGGAAACAAGCAGAAGACTGAAAGCGGAAATGAATAGCCATTTCCAAAGGCGTTTCATCCCTAATCACCAAAATTGATGTCTGGTACTTCACCGGCACCATCATTGATTTTCCAATAGGTTTTGCTGGTATCAAAATTAAACATTTGAACAAATAAAACCCTTGGGAATTGACGGGCCGAACGGTTATAAGTTTCAACCGATTCGTTGTATCTTAAACGCGCGGTACTCAATGCGGATTCCATGGAACTGATTTCAATCATTAAACTGATATATACTTGATTCGATTTGATTTCCGGGTTGTCTTCGACGATTGCTAATAAAGCGTTGATGGCTTCAACTTGTAAAGCGTCGGCTTCAGCCATGCCATCCGGATCACCTGCGAGTTTCGCAGCAGCGTAGGATGTACGCGCTTCAGTAATCATGGTGAAAATCGATTGTTCAACCGCTGTGTATCCTTCGACGACGTCGACCAGTTGATCAATCTTGTCTGTTCTTTCTTGTAGTCTATTATCGATTTGTGCCATACGTCCATTGATAGATTCATCTAAATCAACCAAACGGTTGTAGCCAACCATAAGTGTGATTCCTGTGATAACGATGAGTAAGCTAATGAAACCTGCCAACCCTAAAATAATGCCTTTTGAACCCATAGATTATCCCTCCCACGTGATAACAAATTTTTATACATTATACATCGACTTTTTCACTTTATCAAACGATTGGTCACAGATATTGAGAATATTATTAAAAAAATATTAAAATCGCGTCTAAATAACAAAAAAATAGCCTTTTTAGGGGCTATTTTGATTTGTTTTTTTGTAATACCAAGATTTTAACTTCACCAGCACCCATGAAGAAATATGGGTTTTGGTTTTCATCGAATTCATAGAACATTCTAGGGCCGGATTCATGCATCGCATACAAGATACGACCTTCATTCTGATTTAAATCGAAACGCTTGCGAATCGGTCTTAAATCAATCTTCACGTGTTGTGCATCAAATGGATTGGCATTACCTACGATGATGAGTACTTCATCTTTCGCTTCGTAAGCAAATCCCACTGGATTATACCCTTCTAGGAAGCTGATCGGGATGTAGTTTTTCTTATCGGTGATGACATTGATGTATTTCTTACGAATCGGTTTAACTCTTGCAAGATTATCTGGAATGTCGTTATGCATGTGATTTAAATAATGTAACGCAAACTTATCGAACAACGCTAACTTCATGTAGAATGGGTCATCAGCTGGTAACATATAGAGTTCGTTCGGTCGTGGGTCAATCCCTGTATTCATCGGTTGACGTTCATAAACTTCTTGACCAGAGTTGATGAATGGTACACCATTTGGCATAAACATATTCATGACAGTTAAGAACTTGGATAGGTTTTGTCCCCCATCACGTGCGGCTAATCTAGGGGTATCGTGGGTTTCACCACAGGCAAATACGGCACAATCTAAATCCACACTCTTATAATAGAAGTGATGGAGTTTACCTTCCCAAATATGAGGTTGCATCGAGAAACCATTACCGATGATCATGTTGTAACCCAAACCTCTCGCAAACTTCGCGTTGTCGACATTGAGTTCTTCAGCAATAAATGCGAAATCAGGATCCACTTCACGCGCGGTTTTAATGATTTGGTTGACCAATTCCTTAGGTAATGCATGTCCCATATCGATTCTCGCACCATCAATACCATAGGTTTTTTGATAGTGAGGGATGATGTTGGCTAAGGTATCCCACAACTCTTTGTTGGGCTTATGTCCAGGGTATAAATTGGATTTGATGGTATCAAACAAAATGTAAGGCGCGACATTCTTATCTTCTAAGAATTTAGAGGTTTCAATTGGATGGTCAAGATACATTCTAAAGAACGTCACATCGGTCCAAGGTGGTTGAATATCATTGATATGATCAGAGAACGCTGGGGCGATGGTCAATCCAAAGTGTTTGTCTACCAATTCAAGGATAGAACCACCTTTTCTTGCGTATTCTTTCTTGAGTTTAGCCCAAAGTTCCTTGTTTTGAGTCTTTGGATCAAATTGGAAACGACGGATGTGTTCTAAGACTTTCTTACTCTTATACACCGTCGGCATATATTTCATGGTAGGTGATACAGTTCGATCATTGATTTCATCCACATATGGTGGGTTATATACCGCTAAATCCGAGGATTTAATCCAGTAGAACCAATCTGGATGATCAATAATGAGGTCACTTTCGGTGGCGTTGGTTCTTGGAATGATATCAATCATCACACGCATACCCAATGTATGAGCGGCTTCAACCAAGGCTTGGAATTGGTCATCGAGTGATAAGGCTTCACCAACCATAGGGTCGGCTAAACTAGGGTCTAATTCAAAGAAGTTTGATACACCATAAGGTGAACCCAATTCACCTTTTTTGTTTTTCAATGAGAATTTGGAAATCGGTAATAAGTAGATGGCATCGACACCCATTTTATCGAGTAATGGGAGTAGGGCTAACGTCTTGATGAATGTACCGGTTTCTTTTAAATGGTAAATATTGTTTTCATCGACATAACCGTTACGGTCATGGTCCCATGTGGTGGACGTACGAATCATCATGGAATAGACGGTGGATTTTAAAATCCAGTCACCACCCATATGCTTTTTCGCAATCTTCGCTTCTTTGAGTTGAGACAAAGAGGCTACTTCATGGCTTTCATAGTGTTTTAATAAGACTTGGTCGATTAGATCCACCAAAAAATCATAGGGGTTCACCAAGTGTTCCCCGTTATTCAAAATCGATAATGACGAATGACCAAACAAATTAAACATTTCAGGTATTGCATAATTGAGTGGATAGTTTGGTTTATTGGCCACTAACGCTTCGCGTAGTTTTAATAGTTTTGACATATAGTATCCTCACTTTACCATACTTCATTATAGCATGGCTCATTTACATTTAACATTGTTAAGGCGAAAAGAAGAAAGCGTTTACACATAGAAAGCATCAAAAAAGATGGCGAACCATCTCTTTATTTAATGATTAAGGATTTTCCAGTCATTTCGGCTGGTTGTTCAACCCCAAGTAAGTCTAACATGGTTGGTGCGACATCACACAATGCGCCACCATCACGTAGTTTTAAACCTTTCTTAGTAACAACCACCGGGACTAGGTTAGTGGTATGTGCAGTATGAGGTTTACCAAACTCATCGCGCATTTTTTCAGCGTTACCATGGTCTGCTAAGACGATGGCTGTACCACCGATTTGTTCAATGGCTTTCATGACTTTGCCTAAGCATTCATCGACCGCTTCAACCGCTTTTGTGGTGGCTTCAATCGATCCGGTATGACCAACCATATCTGGGTTTGCGAAGTTCAACACCATGGTGTCATAGTTGTTAGTCAATAACGCTTCAACGACTTTATCGGTGAGTTCATAAGCGCTCATTTCCGGTTTTAAATCGTAGGTTGGTACTTTTGGAGAAGGTACTAAAATACGGGTTGCACCTTTAAGTTCATAATCCGCTCCACCATCGAAGAAGAAGGTGACATGGGCATACTTTTCAGTTTCTGCGGCTCTGATTTGATTGAGACCTGCATTCGCGATGACTTGACCATAAATATTTTTTAAGTCATTGAGTTCAAATGCGATTGGACCTTTCACAGTATATGCATAATGCATCATTGAAACAAAAAATAAGTTGTGTGGGATATGGGATGCATCAAAGGTTGCTTTACCTTCAGCGTAGTATTTGGATACTTCACTTGGGTTAGAAAAAGCGGTTGCGATACGAATCGCTCTATCTGGACGGAAGTTTGCGAAAATGATTGCGTCATTGTCTTCAATTAAGCCTTTTTTATTGACGATGAATGGGACAACAAATTCATCAGTAACGCCATTCGCGTAAGATTCTTCAATACCACAAATTGGGCAGTCTTTTTCTTCGCCTTTACCTAGGGTCATCGCGTCAACTGATTTTTGTAAACGATCCCAGTTGTTGTCGCGGTCCATTGCGTAATAACGGCCATGAACGGTCGCGATACGTGCACCAGCTTCAATCAATTCTTTGACATAACCTAAACCGGATGTTTGAGGGGTATCTCTACCATCTAAGAACGCATGGTAATAGGTTTTTTGTTCTAATCCATGGGTTTTCGCAAGATCCATCAAAGCGATGATGTGTTTTGAAGATGCGTGGACACCACCATCACCAGCTAATCCGAAAATATGTAATTTAGAGTTGAATTTTTTCACATGTGCAATCGCGTCTAAAAACGCTTGGTTTTGGAAAAAGGAACCATCTTTGATTGCGACATTGACACGTGTTAAGGATTGATAAACAACACGTCCAGCCCCTAAGTTCAAATGACCAACTTCACTGTTACCCATTTGACCTTCAGGTAAGCCAACGGCTTCCTCAGAAGCTTGAAGTTTGCTATTTGGATAGTTGGCTAAAAGACCATCCAATGTGGGTTTTTTCGCAAGTGTCACTGAATTCGAATCACTCGCAGGTGCTAACCCTTGACCATCTAAAATAATTAATCCGACAAATTTTTTTGTACTCATGAATATGCCTCATTTCTATTTTTACCAATGTTATTATATAACAATGGCCATCAAAATAGAAATTGAAAGTGTTTACCGATAGAAAAATGTGAAAAACACATCGATATAAGCGTTCTAATATGAATCTTCGAATAGGTATAAAAATAATTGGAATAAACTATTTATGTAATCATTCAAGTGTGTTATAATTTGCATCATAAAGGATGTTGAACTATGACCATTGAACAGTTTGTCCAAAAACAAATAAAGTACCAAACCATTCGCCGTATCGCGGTGATTGTCGCTGTCTTATCACCATTGGGTTTTTTTGCAGGCATTTGGTGGCTTTCTATCCTAATTGTTGTATTAATCATTGCTTGTATTGGTGTATACATGAATTTACAAGAACGCTATACCCAATTGGCATTATCCTTTAAAAAAGATCACCTTAAACAAGCGATTGAATCCCGTTATCCAAATGTTCGATTTGATATGAATAAAGGCTTTTTGCCCATCGATGTTTATGGGTCTAAGTTGATTGAACGTGGCGATATTTTCAAAAGTGAAGACATGCTTCAAGGCAAGATCGGAACTACCCGGTTTAGAACCGCTGATGTGAAGATTCAATTTGAACGTTTGGGCCGTAACGGTCGTCAAATCATCACCCGTTTTAGTGGAAAATATTATGAGATAGAGTTACCATTTATTATCAATAAACCAGTTTATATCGTGAACAACGGGGCAGAAAAGTTTGGTATTAAATTGGGCTTACCAAGGGTAGATTTTGAATACATTGACTTTAACAATGAAGTCGATGTGTATGCTTCTGATACCGAGGCTGCATTTAAATTACTTAAACCAAAAGCAATGGAAAGCATCTTAAAATTACGACAAAAATATGGATCTGTGGCTTTCGCATTTTTCAATAAAACCATGGTGGTAGCGATGGAAGGTCGCAATAGCTTTGAATTCTATATTCACCGAAAAATTGACAAACACTTTTTAGAAACCATCGAACAGGAGATTCAAACATTAATTGATTTATCGACTTCAGTGAAATAGGGGGATGATTATATGAACGCACACGGATATGAAACCAAGAAAAGCCTCTATGAAAGCCTAACTGTATTGGGTTTTGTTTTGGTTGCTTTCGGATTCATCTTATTTACCGCCCAACCAGTCATTGGTTTTATGTTGTTTATCGGTGGTGGCATTCTTTCGGTTGCTATGAGTACAGCATTTAAAAAACTCTCGACACAGTTTAAATATGAATATGTCAAAAAAAGCATCGAAGAGCTCTATCCAACCACAGAATTCAATCCACAAAAGGGATTTTCCAAAGAAGAAGTCTATGATACCTTGGTTTTAAATAAAGAAGACCGATTTGCGAGTGAAGACATGATTGAAGGTACACTATTCAACAGACGTTTTAGATGTGCTGATTTACATCTACAAGATGTTAGAAGTAATGGTAAGTCTACGACAGTGGTCACTGTATTCAGAGGTCGTTTTTATGAAATTGAATTTGATAAAATACTATCAACGCCGGTTTATATTGTTGCCAACCAAGGGATGTTTACTCGATTTACCGGATTTGAAAAGATGGAAATGGAATATGTCGCGTTTAACCAAGCCTTCGATGTGTTTGGACAAGATGCATTACAAACCTTTCGTTTAATCAAACCAAGGTTTATGGAACATGTGATGTCTTTAAAGAATCGATATAAAGGAATTCAGTTTGGTTTTATTGGCAATAAATTATATGTCGCGATTAAAAACGGGGTAGACACCTTTGATTTAAAGATGTTTAAACCGATTGATTATAGTTATTTGAACGAAATCAAAACCGAATTTGAAGACATCAAAATCATGATTGAAACGCTTACAAGTGAATTGTAATTGACTAATGATTATAAATTTTCTATAATGTAGCTGAGTTAATACTTCGGGGCAAGGTGAAATTCCTTGATCGGCGGTAAAGTCCGCGAACCTTTGGGTTGAACTGGTGCAATTCCAGTACCGACAGTATAGTCTGGATGGGAGAAGAAAGAGGTTTTTTAGCCTGTTTTTTGCCGTCACCCTGGAGTGGCGGCATTTTTGTTCATAGGAGGATAATATGAGAACAAATTACAGATTAAAAAAACTCATTTTTATTGCTTCGCTTGCAGCCATTTCAGTCGTTTTCGGTTTAATCGAGATTCCACTCGGTTTACCGTGGCTTAAACTGGATGTAAGCGAAATCGCGATTTTAGTCGCGGCAGTCGTGATTGGGTACAAAGGCGCATTTGGATTGGTCATCCTTAGAGGATTATTCAGACAAGCGTTCCAAGGCCAATTATTTATGCCAACCGAATTGGTTGGCGAAGCCATCGCAATGGTTGCGAGTACGGTATTGTTGTTAACCTATTATGGGTTGTCCAAAGCCATTAAAACCTACCGTAAACCGTTGATTTCTGAAGCAGTTGTTGAACCACAAGCTGTTTCATCTTTAGAGATTTTAGTCATCATCGGTGGTTTAACATTCTCTCTAACCGTGGTTATGATTACCTTAAATATTTTCGTGTTAACACCAATCTATTTAAGTACTTATGATGCGGTGTTCCAATTCTTCGAGTTTGAAACATTCCATTTTACAGCATTCACGTTGTTAAATGATCCGGGTATGGCAAATATATTCGGTGCAGATTTATCGAGTTGGAACCTATATGTTACATATATCGTGGTAAATTATACGTTGTTGAATCTTGCCAAAGGATTCATCACAAGTATGTTATTTTTGCCAATTAAATCGACATTGGAGAAAGTTGAGTTATAATAGAAGTCGAAAAGAGGTGAGCTATGAAGCACTTATTATATGAATTGAAACAGCCATTTCTTAAATCCGATATGAGACGATTTTTGTTTGAAGGATTTCTTGCAAGCATTGTCTTTGGTGGATTTATTGGCGCTTTTGAATTCATTTTAGCGAATTTTTTTAACCCTATTTTCGCTATTATAGCATTCCTAATTTTATTTTATTTTTTGGCAGATCGGTTGTATCGCAGTTTTAGTCAATATCATATCTGGTATTCCATTCTCGCTGTGTTCTTCCTATTGTTTAGCGAGTATATTATGGGATTAACATCGTACTTATTGTTTGAACAAATTATTTCTGGCAATGCATTAAACCTATTTAGTGATTTTTGGTCAGCAGTACTGGTACTGAATCCACTGCTCTACTTTCAATTTTTATGGTTTTGGATATTGGATTTTGAAGTCATCATTAATAATCTGTTACAACTCCTATTTACCATTTATTTCAGCTACTTAATCTATCAAAGGATGAAACGCTGATTCGAAACCGCTTTTATTGGGTTCACACTTTATTTTAACTACCCCTTAGGGTATAATACTTACGGAATATTGAGATACTATATATAAAGGAGAAAAAATTATGCCATTTATTTCAGATGTGTATGCAAGAGAAGTACTTGACTCACGTGGAAACCCTACAGTTGAAGTAGAAGTTTACACAGAAAGTGGTGCATTCGGTAGAGCTTTAGTGCCATCCGGAGCTTCCACAGGTGAATACGAAGCTGTTGAATTAAGAGACGGCGACAAAAAGAGATTTTTAGGAAAAGGTGTGTTAAAGGCCGTTGAAAACGTCAATGACATCATCGCTCCAGAAATCATTGGTTACGCGGTTACTGACCAAGTAGCAATCGACAGATTGATGATTGAACTTGACGGTACCCCTAACAAATCTAAATTAGGTGCAAACGCAATTTTAGGCGTTTCCATGGCTGTAGCAAGAGCAGCTGCAGACTTCCTAGGTGTGTCACTTTATAACTACTTAGGTGGATTCAATGCGAAACAATTACCAGTCCCAATGATGAACATCATCAATGGTGGTGCGCATGCAGACAACAACATCGACTTCCAAGAATTCATGATTCTACCAGTAGGTGCAAAATCATTCAAACAAGCCATCCAATGGGGTGCTGAAGTATTCCATAACCTTAAGAGCGTATTAAAATCCAAGGGCTATAATACAGCAGTTGGTGACGAAGGTGGATTCGCACCAAACCTAGGTTCTAACGAAGAAGCCATCCAAGTAATTCTTGAAGCGATTAAAAAAGCTGGTTTCGAAGCTGGTAAAGACATTTTCTTAGGTATGGACGTTGCAGCATCTGAATTCTACAACGCAGAAACCAAGAAGTATGTACTTGAAGGTGAAGGCGGCAAAGCATTCAGCTCAGAAGAATTGGTTCAATTCTATGTTGGTTTAGCAAACAAATACCCAATCATCACCATCGAAGACGGTTTCGACCAAAACGACTGGCATGGTTGGAAGTTATTAACCGAAGCTTTAGGCAACAAGATTCAATTGGTTGGTGATGATTTATTCGTTACAAACACTGAAAGATTGGCTATGGGTATCGAAAAAGGTATCGCTAACTCCATCTTGATTAAAGTCAACCAAATCGGTACATTAACCGAAACTTTCGACGCTATGGAAATGGCTAAGAGAGCTGGTTATACCGCTGTTGTTTCTCACCGTTCTGGTGAAACAGAAGACACCACCATCGCTGACATCGTGGTTGCAGTAAACGCTGGTCAAATTAAGACTGGTTCTGCATCCCGTACAGACAGAATTGCTAAGTACAACCAATTGCTTCGTATCGAAGATGAATTAGGTGAAACCGCACAATTCCATGGCATCAAGTCTTTCTACAACTTAAAGAAATAGTTTAAAAAAAATGCCCAGCGAAAGCTGAGCATTTTTTTTAGGTGTTTTGTGAATATTTTTTGATGAGATTGTCTTCTATATAATAATAACCAAATGAATCTTCATGAACATAAACACTTAATACGACGTGATTAGAATTTTTTTCGACACGATTTGTTATCAACATTTCGTTAAAAATATAAAAATGAGATGAAGTTTCTATAACGTAGTAAGGATGTTTTGGATGATGTTTGATGAATGCACCTTCAAGATCAAATTTGGGTGATTTCGTTAAATCCCAATAAATATATTGGTATGTCTCATCCCTGTGTAAAGATAAGATGGTTTTTGTGTCATTGATTTCTTTTGCAAAAACAACGTCATCATCGATTTGAGTGGCTGTATAAACCACCATACCGTTTTCAAAATGAATGATGATTTGATATAACATTTGTGCATGTCTGGCGGTGACACGATATATGGTATCCTCACTATGAATGGTGTACCACTGATATAGATCTGGGCGAATTTTTGTTTGTTTTTGAGGTGTTGTTGCATGTATATCCATAATGTCATAATCGACATAAGGTCCTTCTTTAAATCCGGTTCTACTTGAATTGAATGGGCATGGATTGCCTGTACCAAAACAGGCATCCTGGACAGAGACATTGAAACCATCAACGAAACCATTGTAAAGGTCCATAGCATAATAATGTCCAGTGATGCTCACCCGCTTGGTTGCGCTATATTGACTTATTTCACCATCAACGCGCAAGTACACCTGGGGATTTTGATCCGGATCCATGTAAAAATGCAAAATTTTAATCTCATTTTCATAATTTGGTAGTGCATAAGTTCGATAAACTTCAAATATTTCACCATTAAGTTTTAATGCCAATAAAATCGTTTGGTTGTTTTGTTCAGCCAACATTAGGGTATAAATATCATCATCTACAACTTCATATAGTGGTTCTTCATCATATGAATTCGAGATTAAAGTATAGGTTACCTCTTTTTGACAACCAGCCAATAAAAATATGAACATTATTTGGAATAATAAGAATGCTTTTTTCATATAAAACACCTTCTTTATTAGAATGATTTTATCACTTACTTAAATAAAAGTCATTTCATTTTTTTATTTTTTTGAAATTTTATTAGTTACTTATATTTACACGCATTTTTCGGATTTGTGAATGTATGTTCTATACCTTATGGTATAATATTTAAGAAGTTGGTGAACCCATGAAACTAATCACACTGTTTAAAGATGGCGCTACGCATACATTTGAGTCGCTCCAAGAAATCACCCATCTAGATGCCATCACTTTATCGGGAAAACTCGATGAATTGTTGAATCAAAAGAGGGTAACCAAAAAAGATACACTATATACGTTAAAATCGAGTTATGCCATTGGCTTATTAGATATCAAAAATCAAGGTTTTGGTTTTTTACTTCAACCGGAAGATGATTTATATATATACGAAGAAGACATGGGTTTCGCGCTTGATGGCGATTTGGTTTTGGTCCATGTAGGTGCTAGAAACAAGGTGGTTGATGTCTTAGAACACAACACCACAGAACTCGTCGTCCATGTAAAAAAAATGAACACACAATATGTGTTTTTACCAATTAAACCACTCAGATTGACGATTCAAGTGGAATCCAAACAACCTTTTTTAGGTGGTGAAGTTTTACTGATTGGTTTGGAAAAATACGAAGGTAAAACGGTATTTGGAACGATTAAGAAGACCTTAGGGTTTGAAACCGACCCAGGTATGGATATCCTTGAATTGGTCTATCAAGCCAACTGGCCTTATGAGTTTTCTAAGGAAGCTTTGAATGAGGCGGAAACCATTGAATCCGTGGACATCGCCCAAAGAAGAGAAGTTAAAGATGAACTCATCGTGACCATTGATGGTACCGATGCGAAAGATTTAGATGACGCAGTCGCCTTGAAAAAAGTCGATAATCACTATGTTTTATCGGTGCATATCGCAGATGTCTCTGCCTATGTTCAACCGAATTCGTTTTTGGACAAAGACGCTTTAGATCGAACCACTTCAGTTTATTTGGCTGACCGCGTGATACCGATGTTACCACGCAAACTATCCAATGATTTATGTAGTTTAAATGCAGGGACTCGAAAGAAATGTTTATCTGTCACCATGACGCTTGACTTAGATGCGAACGTGATTGACCATAAGATTGAACAAACCTGGATTTCAGTAGATAAACGACTCAATTACGATGAAGTCAACTTGTTCCTCGATGGTGAAACTTCACTTTATACACCACAAATCGAACTGATGATCATTCAAATGGCCGAATTGTCGTCTATTTTAGAAGAAAAACGACGTGAACGCGGGGCTTTAGAATTTAAATCCCTTGAATTTAAATATGAAACAGATGATTTAGGTAATATTATTGATATTCATCCGTATGTGACCGGTAGGGGTCAAAAATTGATTGAATCCTTCATGGTTCTAGCCAATGAAACCGTATCGATGCATTTATCATCGATGGAACTACCATGTATCTACCGTGTCCATGACAAACCAACTGAAGAAAAATTGATCAATGTGATGAATATGGTCAAAGAGATGGGCATCAAAATCCCAAAACTGCACCACATTACCCCAAGAACCCTTCAAAATATCATTGATAAACTTGAAGGTCATCCGCTTGAAATCGTCTTTCACACGATGTTTTTAAGAGCGATGCAAAAAGCGGAATACAGTGGTAAAAACATCGGTCACTATGGGTTGGCTTCGAAGTTCTATTCACACTTCACCTCACCCATCAGACGTTATCCGGATTTGTTATTACACAGACTCATTCGTGCGTTTTTGATTGAAACCGATCAATTTGAGGCCAATTATAAATACTATGAATCGGTCATCGAAACGATTGCAGAAAAGTGCTCGGTCATGGAACGCAAAGCCGATGAACTCGAACGCGAAACCGATAAGTTAAAGACCACACAATTTATGGCAAATAAGAAGAACCAAGTCTTTGATGCCATCATATCGAACATCACCAAAGCGGGGATTTTCGTCCGTCTAGAAAACGGCATTGAAGGTTTAGCACCCATCCGCTTAATGAAGGACTACTATTATTTTGATGATATTCGTCTCACCCTAAAAGGCAAAAACAACAAACAAGAGTTCGCGATTGGCAAACCCATCCGCGTTAAACTGATCGATTGTGACATTGTCTTAAGACAGTTGACGTTTACCGTATTTGAGGAAAAGAAAAATGACACAAAAGAATTCCATCGTCACCCAAAACAAAAAGGCAAGGCATGATTATTTCATCGAACAATCGTATGAAGCAGGGATCAACCTGAAAGGAACCGAAGTCAAATCCATCCGTGAAGGCAAAGTTTCTGTCAATGATGCGTATGTTCAAATCAAGCATGGAGAAATATTCATCATCAATATGCACGTTTCCCCCTATACCAACGGAAACTTGTTTAACCATGAGGAAACCAGAACCAGAAAACTCCTCATGCACAAAAAAGAGATTATAAAAATTGAAGCGAAGATCAAAGAAGATGGCTATACAGTGATCCCTTTAAAAGTCTATTTTGTTGAAGGCTTGGTCAAGGTAGAAATCGCGATTGCGAAAGGTAAGAAACTATTCGATAAACGCGAATCCTTAAAAGAAGAAGATGCGAAACAGCATATGAGAAAAACATTAAAGGAGGCTTTCCGACGTGAAAGTTAAAGTTGGATTAATGTTGGGCGGTGGCGGTGCCAAGGGTGGTTATCAACTCGGTGTCATCCGCGCCTTACAAGAAGCCAATTTAATCGACAAAATCGATTGCATCGCTGGCACCTCAATCGGTGCGATCAATGCGCTTTTACTCATGTCTTTAAATGATTCTAATAAAATGAGTGAGATTTGGAATTTGGCACAGGCCAAAAATCCAATCAAACAAAAATTATTTAGAATCAACCAAGACAAAGAAGGTCTATACAGTTTAGAAGTATTACGCGAGATTTTTGACAAGTATATCGACATTAAAAAAGTCAAAAACTCAAAAATAGATACATTTGTTGTGGCGTCTAAAATCATTGACACCAAGAAGATTGCTTCCCAAATTCGCACTGGCAACCATGAAAAGACAGTCTTCCACATAAATAAGATGGAAAACCCGTTTGACGCGGTTATCGCCTCAGCATCCATTCCATTGTTTTTTGGTACAACGTATATCGATGACCAAGCCTATGTCGATGGCGGACTGGTGGATAACAACCCATTAGACATCCTCATCGAACAAGGATGTAATGTCATCTTAAGCGTGCCATTAGACCACGGTTTTAACTACAATGCTTACGCTAATCATAAAATTTTATTCATCAATCTAACAGACTTCAATGTCTTCAGTGCGTTACCACTCATCGATGCGTATGACATCATTAGATTCACCGATGAATCGATTGAAGAACGACGTAACTATGGGTATTTGGTCGCGACTGAAATCGTGCAAAAATTGCGCGAGACCAACATCTTAAAACGTGGTGTTTTAGGGTTGAATGAAAATTTTGTCAAAGTGGATAAATTCACTTATATTGAAGCTCCAAAAGAAACCTATGAACGTGTCAAAACGTTACGTAAAGAACGTAGAATATCCAATAAAGAAGCCCAAAAGCGCTTATCAATCAAAGAGAAGATTGAACAAGCTTTATCTCGAGGTAAGTAAATGCAAATCATAGACTTTTTACAATCATTTTCAAACCCAGTATTGGACTGGGTTATGCGCATCATCACCGAATTTGGTGACCAATACTTTTTCATCCTCTTAGGGGCTATTTTGTATTGGACTGTGGATAAAAAATTCGCTTTCAAATTGATGGTCGCTTATTTGGGTTCTGCCTTCATCAACGGGGGATTAAAAGCCCTAACGAATAAACCTAGACCTTATCAAGAAGGTGCAAGAGCAATCCTTCAAGAAACCGATGGTTCATCGATGCCAAGTGGCCATGCACAAGCTGCAGGCTCATTGGCGATCAACTTATGGAATGAATACTACTATGCTAAATGGGTACGTGGATTGATGATCGCGATGATCATCTTAGTCCCACTTTCACGCATGTACTTAGGTCAGCACTACTTAGAAGATGTGCTGGTAGGCTTGGTTTTAGGCTTGATTCTAGGCTCGACATTCATGTTTTTACTTGGGGTCGGTAATTTTGACCGTGAACATATTAGAGCACTTTATCCAGTACCAGTCTTGATCATACTGATGGCTTTCTTTCATCAAGAACCTTTATTTGTCGCCGGCGGTGCTTATATTGGTTTAGCCGTTGGTTATTTCATTGAAAAAAAATATGTCAAATACAAAGTTGCTGCACCCATTTTTATCCAAATCACGAAAGTCATCATGGGTCTAGCGATTGCGTTGGCCCTTAAAGAAGGTTTAAAACTGGTATTTCCGTACAGCGCATCTGTTGATATCAATCCAACCTTCATGGATTTGGTGTTTGATTTCATACGTTACTTCATCATCGGTATTTGGGCAAGCTTAGGGATGATGTGGGTATCTAAGAAACTGTTTAAGAGAACCAAATGAAAAAACTATTTTTAGGCTTTATCTTATTAAGTTTAATGGCTTTAACAGCTTGTGAAACGCCCATCAATCCAAACCCTGAACCCACACCTGAACCTGAAGTAAATGCCGATTATGAACGACTCTTTGATGATAACAACGAAAAATCCTTTACCTTAGAAGTGACCAGTACTGAATTCTATAAATTAGACCAATATATGGTTGAGTATCGAAATCAATTTGGTGATTTAAAAACCGATGCGGTGGTTCAAGGTAATTTAATCTATCGCGATGAACTTGGTGAACTTGAAGTCGAAAATGTCGCTTGGCGTACCAGAGGGAATACCTCTAGAACCCGAATGATCGATAACGACGGGAATTTAAGACCAGTATCCTATAAAGTCTATTTTGATAAACCACTCTATACTGAAAAAGACTCTGTCGAAGAAAAAGCCATCAAAGACCGCCGTGTCTTTGATATGACAGAACTCAACTTTAAATTCAATCGGAACTATGATTCGACGTACATTAGCGAAAAGTTTTCTTACGATTTATTCAACGCGTTTGATGTGTTTGCACCGCGAATAACACATGCGAAAATGTACCTAAAACTGGGCAATACAACGCACTTTTTAGGGATTTATAATATCATTGAGTCTATCGATCAATCGTTTTTGACCAAACGTTTTCCGAATCAAGACCAAGGCAATCTCTATAAAGTCTTGTGGCAACAATTTGGACCAGCTAGCCTTGAATTGGGCTATGACCCAAGGGCGATTGGTATCAAAGATGAAGACAATCATTACTTCCCAACCTACGATTTAAAGACCAATAAAAAAGCGTTTGATACGTCTGATATTGTCACCTTTATTCAAATGATCAATACCTTAGACAGTAACTACTTCAAGACCTACATCGAAGCGAACTTCGATGTCGATCGTTTGTTAAGACTCCTTGCTGTAGGTGTCATGCTGGGCAATCCAGATGATTACCGCGCGATGGGTAACAATTATTATTTATACAAAAATGATGTCACTGGTAAATGGACCATGATCCCTTATGACTACGACCACGGTTTGGGTCAAGGTTGGGATGGTGCCCCAGTGTTCACGAATTATTCCATCGGGATGGATATTTATGCTTGGGGTAACCTAAACACGGTACTTTATGGTCGGGAAATCACCCATCCACTCACAGATAAATTATTATCTATACCTGAATATCAATTACGATATGAATCCTATTTGAAAGCATTGGTCGAAGGTGATTATTTCAATCAGGAAAACTTTTTATATGCATACCTTTCGGTAAAGACATTGTATGAGAATGACCAACCAAATGCTTTATGGGGCCCTGCTTTTGATTTACGCAACATCGAATGGTACATTGACGGCAAAACCGAAGATATCATAGAACAATTGTCGTATTACGAAAACAACCCGAATCAACGTCCATAAACGATGGATTATACTTGTAAAAGTATGATTTTATGATAAAATAGCAATAGAGCGAAGAACAAGACAAGTAATGAAGACCAAAAGATAGAGAGATCAGTTAGGTGAAAGTGATCACGGTTTGAATGAAGCTACTTGGGAGCAATGGTACACTGGCCTTAACAGTACAATGAAGGGCTAATCCAATGGGTTAGAACTAAGGTGGTACCGCGATTAACATCGTCCTTAGAATGCAAATTCTATGGACTTTTTTTATGGAGGATAAGACATGAGATACATGACCGCAGACGAAATTAGACAAACCTGGCTACGATTTTTTGAATCGAAAGGCCACAAAATTGAACCATCCGCATCCCTCGTTCCAATGGGTGATAAAACCCTTTTATGGATCAATGCAGGGGTCGCACCACTGAAAAAATACTTTGATGGGTCAGCGATGCCACCAAACCCACGTTTAACCAATATCCAAAAGTGTATTCGTACCAACGATATTGATAACGTCGGTAGAACCGCTAGACACCACACTTTTTTTGAAATGCTTGGCAACTTCTCGATTGGGGATTACTTTAAACCAGAAGCGATTGAATTTGGTTTTGAACTTTTAACCAGCGATCGTTATTTTGGATTTCCAATTGAAAAACTCTATATGACTTATTATCCAGATGACTTTGTTGCGAGAGACAAATGGATTTCTTTAGGCGTCGACCCATCTCATCTCATTCCACTCGAATCCAATTTCTGGGAAATTGGTGAAGGTCCTTCCGGTCCAGATACAGAAATCTATTTTGATAGAGGCGAACAATACGATCAACGCGGGTCCGAATTGATTGCGAACGACATTGAAAATGAACGTTATATTGAGATTTGGAACATCGTGTTCTCGCAATACAATGCGAAACCGGGGACCCCTAGAAAAGATTATAAAGAATTACCCAATAAAAACATCGATACCGGTGCCGGTTTAGAACGTTTTGCTTGTGTTATTCAAGGCACCAAGACCAATTTTGAAACCGACTTATTCATGCCAATCATTAAACATACCGAACAATTATCCGGTGTCATCTACACAGGTCAAATGGCCTTTAAAGTCATCGCTGACCATGTAAAAACCTTGTCGATGGCCATCGCCGATGGGGCGATTCTATCGAATGAAGGTAGAGGCTATGTTTTAAGAAGATTGTTAAGACGTGCGACCAAATACGGTAAGAAACTTGGCTTGCAAGAAGCCTTCTTACACCTCTTAGTCGATGATGTCATCGGCATCATGGGTCACTTTTATCCAAATGTTAAAGACAACGAAAAAATGGTTAAACGCGTCATTTTAGCCGAAGAAAATAAATTCCTTGAAACGCTCGCTTCCGGTGAAAAACACCTGTTAGAAGCGCTTGAAGGCGTCTCTGAACTCAAAAAGGAAGACGCATTCAAACTATATGATACCTATGGATTCCCGATTGAACTTACTCTCGAATTATCCGAAGAATTGGGCAAAACGGTAGACCTTGAAGGCTTTAAAGCGTTAATGGAAAGACAAAAAGAACTCTCAAGAGCGAACCGAAACGCTGAAAATTCGATGAAATCTCAAGAAGCAGCGTTCTTATCCTTTAAAACACCAAGCGTATTCATCGGATACGATACATTATCCTCACGTAGTGAAGTCATCAAATCCTTTGAACAAGGCATCGTATTAGACAAAACCCCATTCTACGCGACCATGGGGGGACAGGTTGCTGACAGAGGTACCATCAATGGGTATCCAGTCAAAGACGTGGTTAAATTACCGAATGGTCAAACCTTGCATGTGATGGATGAAACCTTTGATGAAGGCGAAATGGTCGTTTGTGAAGTCGATCAAGACTATCGCACACGCATCATTAAGAACCACTCGGCAGCGCACTTATTCCACAAAGCATTAAAAGTCACTTTAGGTAATCACTCGAACCAACAAGGGTCTCAAGTCAGTGAAGCAACCATGCGTTTTGACTTTAACAACTACGAAGCATTAACTGTTGAAGAATTGCTCAAAATTGAAGCCATCGTCAACGAAGCCATCTTAAGAGATTATCCAGTCGATACCATCGAAATGCCTTTAGAAGAAGCCAAAGCGATGGGTGCGATGGCACTATTTGGTGAGAAATATCACGATGTCGTCAGAGTCGTCAATATCGGAAACTATTCGATCGAACTTTGTGGGGGCACCCATGTGAAACGCACCAGTGATATTGAGCGTTTCGCGATTACCTCCTATGAATCGATTGGTTCAGGGATTTACCGTGTCGAAGCCGTGACTGGTAAATCACTAGAACACGATATGGTGTATGCTTTAAGACCCTTTGAAGCCGAAATCGATACCCTCAAACAAAAAGAAGAACGATTGGTTTCTGAAATGAAGCAAATCGATAGCCGATTTAGAGTCGATTCCCCGAGCAGAAGCCGTTTGATTGGGTCTTATAACGACATCATCGCTTTAAGAAAGTATATTGAAAACTTAAAAGAACACAACAAACAACTCGAAAAGAATTTGTTGCAACTCAAACAAAAACAAGCCCTTACCAACCTCGATCAATATATTGAAAATGACAGTCCTTACCAAGTCATCATCGAAAAGAATTTGGATAAAGACATTCAGAAGCAACTCGTCGACGCAATCTATGATAAAATAAAAGCGGAAGTGGTGTGCCTCATCAATGAAACCGATGAAAAACTCCTATTCTTATGTAAAACAAGATCCATGGATGCGAAAGCCATGATTCAAAAAGCAGCACAAGTTTCGAATGGTTCTGGTGGTGGAAAACCCGATTTCGCTCAAGGTGGTACTGCAGACAAATCCAAACTATCTGAAATTGTCCAATCGTTCAAGGAGTGGTTTAAGTGATTTATATTGGCCTAGATTTAGGGGAGAAAACCTTAGGGATTGCGAGAAGTGATTCAGGGATTTTTTCAACCCCAGTCGGGACCTATCGTTTTTACGAAAACCATTATGAGGATGCAGCAAATCACATTTCAAAGTACATCCTAGAAGAAATGGTGGATGTGGTTGTGTTAGGATATCCTAAGCACATGAACGATGACATTGGCATTCGTGCCCAAGTGAGTGAATCGTTCAAGGCGATGATTGAATCGAAGACCAAAGCCAAAGTGGTTTTGTGGGACGAACGACTATCGACCTATGAAGCATTGAGTTTGATGACCGAAATGGGCATCAAAAAAGACAAACAAAGACAAAAGAAAGATGAATTAGCAGCACTCATCATTCTCCAAAGTTATTTAAATCGAAAAGGAGATTAACCCATGGATGATAACAAACTCACCATCATATATGATGGCGAAGAAGTAATGGCCGATATTTTATTTACCCATTACTCCGAACAAACAGAAAAAAATTACGTAGTATTTCAATTTTCCGACCGCGATGAAGTCAGCGCGGCTGTATTCGTTGAGACCGAGAATGGCGAAGGCTATTTCGAGGATGTGCAAACCGACGAAGAATGGGAAATGCTTGATGAGTTATTACAAAACTACTTAGGTGATGACCAGGATGACGAAGATGCACAAGACGACGAGGACGAATCTGACGAAGATTAATGAACTCAAACTAAAAGCCCAATCGTTAAAAGTACCAATCCTATCTGATGATGGGCTTTTATTTTTGGTAGAAACCCTTCAAAAATACAATGTACAATCTGTTTTAGAAATTGGGTCTGCTGTGGGCTATAGTGCCATTGCGATGGCAACCCATACTGGCGCACATGTGACCACCATCGAACGCGAAGTGGATTTACATGCCTTTGCCGTTAAAAACGTGGCATCATTTGGATTAGAACATCAAATCACCCTCATCCTTGGGGATGCATTGGAGGTTGAATTGAACCCTCATAGCCGATTTGATGCGATATTCATTGACGCTGCCAAAGCCCAATATGAGAAGTTTTTTACCAAGTATGAACCGTATTTATCCGATAAGGGCATCATCATTACCGACAACTTGAATTTTCACCATGTTGACATAGAAACGGTATCCCGTGGGACGAAAAATCTCGTGAAACGCCTAGAAGCATTTAAACAGTTTTTAAAAGAACACCCAGAATATGACAGTGAATTGTTCGATATCGGTGACGGTATGAGCATTTCGAAAAGGAACCGCCCATGAAAAAGTTAGTGACATTATTTGAAATTGAATCCATACCTAAACTAGCACCCCATGTAAATGGTTTTATCCTTGGACAAAATGGGGTATCCACACGATTGACTCGCAGTTTTTCGACTGAAGAAATCATTCAAGCTTCAAGTATCATGAAATCACTCGGCAAATCGTGTTTCATCATCATGAACCGTATCTTACACGATCAAGATGACCATCGATATGAAGCATTCATCCAATCGGTTGATAGCGACGCCATCACAGGGTACATTGTGGGAGATATCGGTGTACTATCCATTGGAAAGCAACTAAATATCTCACACAAAATGATTTATAACCCTGAAACCCTAATTACAAACGTGTTTGACGCTCATTTCTACCATTCATTGGGCATCCAAGGGGTTTATTTGGCCAAAGAAATCACCATCGATGATATGGTTAATATTGGTCAAAATAGACCGTATGCATTATTCGCTTATGGCCATGGTTATTTGAATATGTTTTATTCAAAACGCCAATTGATTGAAGCCTATTTTGAAAATAAAGACATGGATAACCCTTACCATGATCAACGAAATCTATCGGTAGTAGAGGAAAAAAGACCTGAATTTAAATACCCTATTTTAGAAGATGAAGCAGGCACACACGTGTTTAGAAACCATGTTTTTTCAAGTCTAAATCATTTAAAGACACTCGAACAAGCCATCGATTATTTGGTATTTGATACCATTTTTCATAATGACCAATATGCATTAGACGTGCTAAAGATATATGAATCTGGTGTGGCATTATCAGATCCATCGGTTCAAGATATCCAAAAACACTACCATGAGGTTTGGGATGAAGGATTCTTCTTCAAGAAGACTGTCTACAAACCGAAGAAGGTGGAATTATGACCGAATTACTCGCCCCAGCTGGGGATTTAGAAAAATTAAAGATTGCGATCCTGTATGGCGCAGATGCTGTATTCATCGGTGGGATGGAATTCAGCTTAAGAGCCAGAGCTTCTAACTTCACCTTGGATAACATCAAAGAAGGGGCTGACTTTTGTCATGCCCATGGCAAAAAGCTCTACGTGACCACCAACATCATCCCTCATAATGACAATATGGATGCGTTGATTGAATACCTTAAAGGATTAGAACAAGCAGGGGTAGACGCCATCATCGCAGCTTCACCTTACATCGTCGAGACTGCGAAGAAACACACCAACATACCCGTTCATATCTCCACTCAACAATCGGTGGTGAATGGCCACGCAGTGCGATTTTGGAAAGATTTAGGCGCAGAGCGTGTGGTCCTTGGTAGAGAACTTAACATCGATGAAATCTCAAACATCACGGCAAATGCTGGGGTTGAAATTGAAGTATTTATCCATGGTGGTATGTGTGCATCTTATTCAGGACGTTGTACCTTATCGAACAATATGACTGACCGTGACGCGAATCGTGGTGGGTGTGCCCACAGCTGTCGTTGGAACTATGATTTGTATTCAGATGAAACCTTGATTTCAGATGAAAAAATGCCGTTTTCAATGAGTTCAAAAGACTTACAAACCCTCGCATTTATCCCAAAATTGATCGACGCGAATGTATCGTCATTGAAGATTGAAGGCCGCATGAAATCGATCCATTACATCGCGACCGTGGTGAGAAGTTACCGTTTGTTAATGGATGAGTACTTATCCACTGGAAAAGTCAAAGATATATCGATCTATGAAAAAGAAATTCGTAAAGCTGAAAATCGTCTAACGTCCTTTGGCTTCCTGGGTGGGATGCCAAAAGCAGAACAACAACTCTATAATTTGAGAAGCGAAGAACCGACCAAAGAATTCCTAGGGTTGGTCGTCGATTATGACCATGAAACACAAATCGCGACCATTGAACAGCGCAATCATTTCACACCTGGTGAACTGGTTGAAATGGTCGGACCACGTTATCAACACACCTTTACTATGGGTGAAATTAGGGATTCTAATGGCAATCTCCTAGACGCAGCGAGACACCCGAAACAAATCCTCAAAATACATATCCCGTTTGAAGTCAAACCGTATGACATGCTTCGAAAGGTTTTAGTGGATGAAAATTGAGAAATCGGGTAAAACGCTCGAATACGTCGTCATTCATAAAGCCATTAAGCATGCGTATTTTAGGGTAAAGGACCGTCAAATTGTCGTGACCAAAGGGCCAAGAATCCCCCTACAAGTGATTGAAAAACGGTTATGGGATAACTTTGATCAGTTTCATGAATTGACCCAAAAACAAACCAAAACCTATGATGAATTGTCTTTATTTGGTAAAAGTTACCCGCTAAAAATCATCATCGGTGCACCTTTTGCTTATGAGATTTCAACTACGATTACCCTACATTTGATGAAAGAATCGGATATTGAAAAAGCCATTCAAACGCTTTATGGGTATGAACTAAAAAAAGCCCTTGATGGCTTAACACCGTGGTTGATAGATGCATTAAAGCCATTTCATTTACACCCACTACCGACCAAGATTAAATATTTAAAATCCAAGTTTGGTAGTTGTCATACCCGAAAAAAAGAAATCACGATGAATGCTTATCTCGCCAAACTTGATTTGATCTATACCAAATACGTTTTGTTACACGAATATGCCCATCTGTTGGTGCCCAACCACCAAAAACCGTTTTATGATGTGTTAGATTTGATGATGCCAGGGCATCGTGCAATTCAAAAAGCACTCAGAAAACACCATATATAACTATCTAATTTTAAAAAATTAGTGTATAATTAGAGAATGTAAAAACAAGGAGTGATTTTATGGCAAAAAATAAACAGGTTTTTGAACTCACACAAGAAGGGGTAGACCAACTCAGAAGTGAACTATCCTACTTAAAAGATGTCAAAAGACCAGAAAACGTCATCGCTTTACAAGAAGCACGTGCTCAAGGCGACTTATCCGAAAACGCCGATTACGATGCAGCGAGAGACGAACAAGCAAGAATTGAAGCACGCATCAAAGAAATCGAAAATATTCTTGAAAACTTCAAGCTCATTAGAGCATCCAACGATAACAAAGTAACCACAGGTAAAACCGTCGTATTACATTTCGTCGAAAAGAACAAGACTGCTGAGTATCAATTGGTCGGTACGATTGAAGCGAACCCAATGCTCAATAAAATTTCTACCGATTCACCAGTGGGTAAAGCCATCCAAGGTACCACTGAAGGCGACACCGTCGAAGTTCATTTAGAAACCGGCAAAACTTTCCACATTCAAATCGTTGAAGTTAAATAATATGAAGCAAGGGAAATATCTGAAATTTATCCCAAGCGAATATCAAAAATCGGTGAAAAACATCGATTTTTTACACTTATATCACGCTGGTTTTCGCACTTTATTCATCGATATTGATAATACTTTGGTATCTTATAAAGAACACCATTTAACCGATGATTTAAAAGGCTTTTTAGATGGCATTCAAGCCATCGGTTTTCAATTGGTCTTAATTTCAAACAACAAACAACCAAGGGTAGAAACCTTTGTGGGTAACCATGATTACCCTTATATCTTCAATGCACGAAAACCGTTAAAAAGAGGGTTTAAAAAAGGCATGCATTTGGTGAACGAATTAGACCCGAAAAAAGTGGTCCACGTGGGAGACCAAGTGATGACCGATGTTTTAGGGGGCAATCGTATGGGATTCTATACCATATTGGTGAGCGCCATTGAACGAAAATCCGATATTTTACCTACCAGAATCAACCGTAAGATGGAAGCATTCTTCATTAAGAAAGTGAAGAAACACCAAAAAGCACTCTATGAAAGCAGGTTACGTCCCTATGTTGAAACGTTGTAGTGGTTGTGGCGTGGTTTTACAGGATGCCAACGAAACCAAACCTGGGTATGTGAAGGATTTAAACCATGATTTGTGTTTGGATTGTTTCAATCTAAAACACTACTCTAAAGTGAATTCCGTAACCATCCATACAGGTGACATGCCACAAATCAAAGAAGAGGCACTGATTGTTTATGTATTATCAGTGAATCATTTAAACTTAAGATTAAAATACCGATTGGACCGTCATTTTCCCAATTCACCAGTGATTTTGGTCATCAATCACATCGATACGTTAGAACCCTCTGTGAACCTAAACCGCATGATTGAGCGTATTCGTCAAGAAGCCAATAAACTCCAAATGAAATTTGTCGATGTTGTGCCGGTATCGGCATTACAAGATAAATATGTCGATGTCTTGATGGCATCGATTGAACACCACCAAAAGCAACGCAATGTCTATTTGGTCGGATTTCAAAATAGTGGGAAATCGCTCTTATTCAAACGCATTGCGAGTCACTTAAACATCGAAACAACCGTGTTATCGGGTAAAAAGCCTGGTTTAACACTCGCTGATTTTGAAATTCCATTCAATCAGAATAAATTGGTCGATACCCCGGGGATTTATTTGCCAGGGTCTATCGCTTCATTTTTACCTTATGACTCGTATAAGGACTTGATTATTGAAACCCGTGTCAAACCAAAAATCTATCAACTCAATGAACAACAAAGCTTGTTTTTTGGCGGGATATTCGCGGTGTCTTATTTAGACGGCGGATTCAAAGGCATCGCGTGTTATGCATCACCTGCCATGCAAATCCATCGTACCAAATATGACCCAACGTATGAAAAGTTTAATCAGTTACAAACAACGATGAAACACACTATAATAGGAGTGAACTTCATCAAACAAACGTATCGCTTACAACCAAATTTGGCTTATGAACTCGCCATCTCGGATGTCGCGATGATTCACATCAAAGGCAAGGCGACGATTGAAGTTTATCTGCCAGAAACCATGAGGGTTACGCTAGAGGAGGCACTCTATTGAGCTTAATCGCTTTGGTTCAAGAAAAATTAAAGCACCATCCCAACCGGTTTAATCACATTTTAGGGGTGAAAGAACGCGCCCTTGAGTTACAAAAAATTTATGGGGGCAACGCAGCCGCAATTGAAACGGCAGCCATCCTACATGATTTATTCAAGTACGATAGTATCACTGAACAAACCCAATGGATTAAAGATGACAATGAAGTCATCAAATACCAATCGGTACCGGTAGCCTACCACGCGATAGCAGCGGCTTATTATGCCAAAGATGTTCTCAACATCGATGACCCCATCGTCTTTGAAGCCATTTATTATCATATTTGGGGTAAGGTGGGCATGAGGCTAGAAACCATGATCATCTGTGTCGCGGATTTTTGTGAAAAAAACCGTACATTTCATGGGGCTAAAACCGTGTACGAACTCTCGAAAAAGGACCTTCAACAAGCCTTCATATTGAGTTTAGAATACACCATTGAATATTTAAACGAGGGTGGATTGACCCCGTTTTACGAACAATTAGATGTTTTAAAATACTATAAGGAGACACCATGGAATTATTAGAAAAAATCATTAAAACGATCGACATCGTTAAAGTCACAGATGTTAAAGTTTACGATATGGAAAAGAGTTCACCATTCTTTGATTATGTCGTTTTAGCAACCGCGAATGAACGCCAATCCAACGCGTTGATTCAATATTTGAAAGAATCGGTTGGTACCGAACAAATCCGCGGATTTGAAGGCAAAACAGGCGGATGGCTATTGGTCGATATGGGTGAGGTTATACTACACTTATTTTCCAAAGAAATGCGCGACTATTATGGTTTCGATAAACGCTTAATGGGACTTAAATTAGTCGATATCAAAGCGTAATCATGTCATTTCAAGATTTATATGTCCAATTGATTGAGGACATCGATTATGATCCCATCATCGAGTGGATTAAACCACATTTGAAACCATCTCAACGCATCCTTGATGCAGGGTGTGGTTCCGGTGTAATTTTAGTACCCCTCACAAAAGCAGGGTATGATGTGGTTGGTGTCGATATCGATACTAAGATGTTGTCTTATGCCCAACAAGCTTTATTTGAAGCTGCCTTACCTGTGCAATTATATGAACACGACTTGAGAACCCCACTCTCACAAACGTTTGATGTGATATTATTGTTTAATGACGTGGTCAATTACTTTAAAGGGGTAAAAACAGTCTTCAAAACGCTTAAAAAAGCGCTCAATCCAAATGGGTTCATCCTGATGGATTTTTATAAAGAAGACTATTTATCGGTTATGTATTGGTATGAAGAAGCGGAAACATCCCCGATTCACTATCGATGGACTTCACGCGTTAAAGGGGTTTGTTTAACCCACACAATCACAAACTATAAAGATACGTATGAGGTTAAACAATATGTATATCCAGTCGATTATTATCGAACTGTCTTAGAATCTTTGGGTCTAACGGTTGTCATTACTGAGGGACCAGATGAACGAAAACATTACTTGAAAGCGAGCTTGTAGCTCGTTTTTTCTTTTATTCAGGGGTTGTTTTGTATATATTATATGAGGTGAAATCATGAAAAAAATCATACCATTGGTCTTGATCATTTTAATCATTGCAGGCTTGTTGATTGTACCTAGAATACAAAGCGTTGAAAAAGCAGAACCGGTCACGAAACCCACGCTCATTAAAGTAGAAATCCGTGGGGCTGTGAAGATGCCTGGGGTATATGAAGTGGTTTCAGGGACAACCCTAGAAACCCTCATTGCTTTCGCGATGGGCACGGATGTATCCGCAGATCTGCGTCAAATCAATTTAACGGCACCCTTGATGGATGGTGTAAAGTATGTTATCCCAACCAATACAGAAGAAACCACAGATAAAATCAATATCAATCAAGCTACCCTAGAAATGCTGATAACACTGCCAGGGATTGGTAAAGTAACCGCACAACGCATCCTGGATTTCAGAGCGAAAGAAGGGCCTTTTATGCGGATTGAAGACATTCAATTGGTATCAGGCATTGGGGCTCAAACCTATGAAAATATTCAAGCGTTTATTACCATCTAGTCACATCCATTTATACGCGATAGGGCTAGGTTTGGCGTGGTTAGCCTACAGGCATTGGTGGGCTTGGATACCCCTTTTACTGTACGCTTATTGGATGAGAAAACAACGCATTTCAAAAAGCATTTGGGTGATGATGATTTTGTTTTATGGGTGGACTTGGTATGTTTTCGAACAACCGATACCAACCCCAAACCCTCAGGGCATCATCGTCCAACAAGAAGATGTGAAAGCAGGGTATCGATACACCGTTCAATATGGGCTTTACCGCTATCATTTATATACACCTGAAGTGCTCAATATTGGATCCATCATCAGCGTTGAAGGTGATTTTAAAACATTTGAAACAGATCGTTTTGAAGGGGCATTTTCCCCAAAAGATTATTATCGCTCTAAATGGGTTACGCATGTGATTTATCAACCCAAAATTATCCAACAACATCAGATCTGGATACCCCATCAAATCCATCAAGATTTAAAACAACATATTGGACAATTACCGACATATACACAAGTGTTTGTCAGTAGTTTGGTTTTGGGTATTTTTGAATCGGATATGAAGGCGCGTATCTCAAAGATTGGTATTACACATTTATTCGTCCTATCGGGTTTACATGTGACGGTATTGATGGGGATTCTAAATCGATGTTTATGGTTTTTGCCAAAGAAGATTAAATTGGGTTTAGAAACGGTTCTGTTATTCACTTATTTATGGGTGACACTCTTCCCCATATCATTGATACGTGCTGTGATTCAAACCCTATTATTTGAGTGGTTAAATCACGACAAAATCCGTTATACAAGGTTAGATGCATTTTCGTTCACCTGGGTGCTGATGCTAATCATCAACCCTTACTATTTAAGCAATACCAGTTTTCAACTGACATTTTTGGTCAGTTTTCTATTCATCATTAGCAACTTTAAAACCGACGCCTTAGGCATGATGGTATCGACATTCTCAGCCCAAACGTTGGTGTTACCGATTACCAGCAAAATAACCAATCAAGTATATCCTTTGGCCTTTTTGGTTGCGCCATGGTTTATACCAGTGTTTAGTTATGTGCTATTACCTTTATCGTGGTTAGCGCTTTGGGATAAACTAGGGATGATTCTAAACCCTGTGTTTGAGTTGGTTTTAAACACCATAGGGTTTTTAGAAGCAGGGGCTTTTTATTTTACAATACCTGTTTTGAGTGGGATTTTCGCCCTCTTTTATTGGATTTTATGGGGGATGGCTTCTATTGGTCCCTACAAGATTAAAAAAGCGTATCGAATGACTTATGTGGTTCTATTTTTGGTATTGATTCCGCAGTTAAAGTACCTTAATCCTATCGGAAAGGTGACCTTTCTTTCCGTTGGACAAGGTGACACCACCATCATTGAAAGACCTTTCCGTCAATGTACGGTTGTGATCGATGCGTTCGGTGATGTGATGGATTATTTGTATTTACAGCACATCCAAACCATCGACTATTTAATCATCACACATGGGGATTTTGATCATCATAGAGAAACTGAACCTATTCTGAATTCATTTCAAGTCAAACAATTGGTTTTATCCAAATACGATGAAGGCGATTTTGAAGCATCGATGCGAAAGTATCATCCTTTGTACGTGAAACAAGGCGATAAACTGCCCTGTGGTGACATCGAACTAAACATTTTATCACCCATTCATAAAAGCAATGATGACAATGAAAATTCAATTGTTATTCAAACCAAAATTCGAGATACAACCTATTTATTTATGGGTGATTTGGGTGTATCCGGAGAAACAACATTGGTGAATCAAAATCAAGAATTGAGTAGTGATATTTTAAAAGTCGGACACCACGGGTCAATCACATCCTCCCACATATCGTTTTTGACCCGTGTGAATCCCAAAATCGCGATTATTTCAGCGGGGGTGGATAATCATTTTGGTCATCCCCATCCTGCCGTAGTTGACCGTTTGAAACAACGAGGTATAGATGTCTATCAAACCAATGTCGTTCAAACCATCACCTTCATCGATTTACCGTTTTATAAACGACATATCATTTTAGTGCACAAAAAGGGGTAAAATATAGTATAATATTCATTAAGAAAGAGGGAGATTTCATGCCTGATTTAATGTATCTTTTTATCGGTAATGACCCATTTTTAGTTGAAAATGCAGTGGAACAATTGGTCAAGAAATTGAATGTAGATCCATTCAACGTCTTAACCTATGATTTAGAAGAACATGGTCTCGATGAATTACTCCAAGAAATGAACACCATTTCTTTTTTCGCCGATAAAAAAATCATCAAAGTGAAAAATCCGTGGGTATTTTATGACGAACGTGCTGATGATTATCTACCAGACTTCATCAAATATTTCCACAACCCCAATGAAGATACTACCCTCATCTTTTTACTTGAACGGGGCATGGATGCGAGCCTAGCAGCTTCAAAAGAAGCGAAAAAATACGTGCGCATTGAAACTGTCGCAGATATGGCAAAAGAAGATTTCAAACCTTATGTTAAAAAAGCGTTTGAATCGTTAAAGTACACCATTGAAGACTTGGCGGTCGATGAACTGTTAGAAAGAACGAATTTCGATATTTCAATGCTCAATAATGAGATTGCAAAACTCAAATTATTCGCATTTGATGATAAACGTATCACGTTAAAAGACATCAAACAATTGGTTGCGAGAAACTTAGAAGAAAATATCTTTGAATTAACCAATGCAGTACTAGCGAAAAATAAAAAGCGCATTTTGGAAGTTTATTATGATTTGTTGGAAAAAAACGAAGACCCTATTCGCATCATTTTCAACATCGCTTCTAAACTCAAAGAAACCATTCAAACCAAACAGTTGTTAGAAAAAGGATACAACCAAGAAGCGATTGCATCCTATTTCAACGTCAAATCCAGCAAAGCTTACTACATGGTGAAGAATGCACAGCAGATTTCAAAACAAAATTTAGAGTCATTATATGAAAAATTGTCCAACCTCGACTTTGACATCAAGTCAGGTCGCATGGACAAAAAGTTAGGCTTAGAATTATTCTTATTGGAGGTTTAATATGTTGGTAGAAAAATATGAGCACATCCTGGTCTTCGATTTTGAAACCACAGGTTTATCTCCGAAAACCGATAATGTCATCGAAATTGGGGCGGTCTTGTTAAAACGGGACCCCATTTTAATGCAATACCGTGCCGAACAAGAGTTATCTGTTTTGATTCGTCAAGATCGACCTTTGCCAGCCAAAATCATTGAAATCACCCACATTACCGATGAAATGTTGTTGCGTGATGGCATCGAAGAAGCAGATGCTTTCAATCAACTCAAATCAATGATTCGTCCAAATACGCTCCTAGTCGCCTATAACATCGCATTTGATTATGGGTTTTTAAAAGCACTCTATCGTAAACATGTAGATTCATTCTATGAAATAGAGGAAGACTTATTAGACGTGATGGCCATCTATCGCGATCGTCATCCATTCCCACACCGTTTGGATAATGTCGTAATCACCTATCAAATTGATCATAAAAATACCCACCGCGCGATCGACGATGTGAAAGCAACCCTCAAAGGATTAACAGCGATGATCAAGGAACGCGATACGGTGGATAAATATATCAACGTGATTGGATACAATCCAAAATACCCACCGACATATCCACTCAATAAAAATGTTCGAATGGTCCCACAATATGGGAACCGCTTAGAGATTGAGAAGCTAAAATAAAAAAAAACACATCCGAGATGTGCTTATTGTAGTTTGTTAACTAATAGTGCAAGTTGAGATTTGTGGTTGGCAACAAAGTTTTTGTGGAAAATACCTTTGGCTTGTCCCTTATCCAATTTCTTATTTGCAAAAGATAGATTGACTAATGCCTTTTCCTTATCTCCAGCAGCTACTGCTTTCTCTACTGCTTTGATAGCGGTTTTGGTAGAAGATTTGAATGATGCATTGATTAATCTGCGCTTTTCGTTTGTCTTGATACGTTTGATTTGTTGTTTGATGTTAGCCATAATGTCACCTCCCGTGATAAGCAACTCAAATTATACCAAATGGCATTTTAAAAAGCAACTATTAAAGGAAAAATATGTTAAAATAAGTTGAAAGAGAGAGATGATGGATGACATTGCCAAATAAACTCACTTTAAGCCGTTTCGTAGCGATTCCGGTGATGGTGATTATTAGTTTTTTAGAACCGCTTAGAAGCGTGGATAATGTGCTTTTCGGATTGGATTTTGCACAGTTATTCTTCGCGATTTTATTTGTATTAGCCAGTTTTACAGATTTCCTCGATGGGTACCTTGCGAGAAAATATAACCAAGTGACCACCTTTGGTAAATTTACCGATCCAATCGCGGATAAATTACTAGTCCTAACTGCGTTTTTATACCTTCAATCGATGGGTGATCGTGTACTTTGGTGGATGACTTTAATTGTAGTTGCGAGAGAATTCATCGTAACAGGGGTACGCTTATTGGCAGTTGAAAAAGGGAAAGTCATCGCAGCCAGCCCATTTGGTAAACTCAAAATGGTCTCAACTGTGGTAGCACTCGTGGTATTATTATTCAATGATTTTGGATTACCAACGGTGATTGGAGACGTCTTGTTGTGGTTAGCGCTCCTATTTACAGTATTATCAGGTGCGGACTATTTTTGGAAGAACCGCCACTTGGTATTTGAATCGATTTAAAAAAAGAAAAATGCAACCATCCCGTTGTATATATAGATTATAGGAGGCCAAATAATGGACGTTAAAAAACAAGAAGCATTGCTCAATGCGATGAAGCAAATAGAAAAACAATACGGTAAAGGCGCTGTCATGAAATTGGGCGATGAAGCCGATCGTCATGTCGAATCATCCCCATCGGGGTCGATTGCGTTAGACGTTGCTTTAGGCATTGGCGGTTACCCAAAGGGTAGAATCATCGAAATTTATGGACCAGAATCATCTGGTAAGACCACATTCGCGTTAACAGCGATTGCAGAAGTACAAAGACAAGGTGGCTTCGCTGCGTTTATCGATGCGGAACATGCCTTAGACCCACAATACGCAAAAGCGTTGGGTGTCGATGTCGATAACTTGATTCTTTCACAACCAGATACGGGTGAACAAGCGTTAGAAATTGCTGAAGCATTGATTCGTAGTGGTGCGATTGGCATCGTGGTTGTAGACTCGGTTGCGGCACTCGTTCCTGAAGCCGAAATCAATGGCGACATGGGGGATTCCCATGTGGGCTTACAAGCGCGTTTGATGAGCCAAGCGATGAGAAAATTGTCTGGGATCATCAACAAGACCAATACCATCGCGATTTTCATTAACCAAATTCGTGAAAAAGTCGGTGTTATGTTCGGCAACCCTGAAACCACATCCGGTGGTAGAGCACTCAAATTCTATGCATCGGTTAGACTTGAAGTTAGGAGAAGCGAACAAATTAAAGCAGGAAACGACGTGGTTGGGAATAAAGTCAACATTAAAGTCGTTAAGAATAAGGTTGCGCCACCATTTAAACAAGCCAGCGTGGATATTGTTTATGGCAAAGGTGTATCCAAAATGGGCGAACTCGTCGATTTAGCTGTTGAACTCGAAATCATCAAGAAATCTGGCGCATGGTATGCCTATGAAGGTGAAAAAATCGGACAAGGTAGAGAAAATGCCAAAGACTATTTAGAAACCCATGCTGATATGGCGAAAGACATTGAAGTCAAAGTCAGACAAGCTTATCAATTAACCTAAAAAAATAGACGCTAGCGTTGGCTAGCGTCTTTTTTATGCTGGAATGATTTGTGTGCCGTCTTTAATCAAATCGATTGGTAGGCGGACATAGATGGTTCTTGCGAAAGCTTCACCCATAATGGTTTCTTCATAAGTGATTTTCGCATATAAATAAGGACCCGATGCTTGAACAAATGGCAGTACATTTTGTTCCATATCATAATTAAAATTCAGTTGAACAGATCGAGCTGTACTTAAAGTGACGGATTGCTCTGTCGAAACTTCAGTGTATTTTGCCCAGCGGGTTGCTAATTGAAATTGGATGCGAATATTGTTAATTGGGTTAATACCCGTTTCACGTGTGAGTGTATATTCTATCTTGTAATAACCACCAAGGTTATCCTCGTTTGGAAGACGAACTTGAGCAATTTTATAGTCAAGGCTGAACACGGGTAAATCATTTAAACTAACCACATCAGCTTGCTTGTCTTCAAATAGTACAGGTTTGCTGTCAACATACTTTTGAATATAAATACTCGGTATAAATACCATTGGTAAGACGATAAAGAATAAAACCGCAAAAATCGCTAAACGGTGTTGATAAATCCAAGCCCATTTACTGATTTTTTTAACTTTTCTCATAAAATCCCTCATTTCACGTAACCTTATTATACTACACGCCATTATAAAAAAAAAGTCAGAATGTAATGCGTTGACTAAAAGTCATTTCTCCTATATAATTAAATAGTAGTATGCAGGAATAAAACCTTAAATAAAAGTATATCAATTTTGATAATGTTGTTTAATATATTTAACGCTCATGTAATGAAAAAGTAACAAATCAAAACAAATGGAGGAATGAACGATGGAACATGTAGTATGGTCAATCGTCTCCATTTTGCTACTCGCTTTAGGCTTGGTTGGAGGCTTTATTTTCCGTGTGAAACAACACGAAAAGAGCTTACAAAATAGCCGTGAACAAGCAAAGAAAATTGTTGAAGAGGGCACTAAAGAAGCCGAAAAACTCAAAAAGGAAGCCATTCTAGAAGCACGTCAAAATATTTTTGATCAAAAACGTGAATTCGAACGTGATATGAAGGAACGTAAACAAGTCGTTCTCGATTTGGAAACCAAAATATCACAACGCGATGAAATGCTAAACAGAAGAGCAGCCAATTTGGACAAAAGAGAAGAATTTCTTGGACAAAAAGAAATCAAGCTGGACGAAAAGAAACAAGAACTTGAACAATTGAATGGCAAAGTGGAAGACATTTTGAAACAACAAGAAGCGAAATTAATGGAGATTTCAGGTATTTCCACAGAACAGGCACAAGCGATCATCATGGATCGTGTAAGACAAAACATGTCTGAGGAAATTTCAAATTACATTAAAGAAGAAGAAGAAAAAGCAAAATCAGAAGTAGATCAACGAGCGAAGAATCTATTGACTCTGGCAATTCAAAAATATGCCAGTGAAACAACAAGCGAAAGAACGGTATCAGTTGTATCCCTTCCAACCGATGAAATGAAGGGTAGAATCATTGGACGCGAAGGACGTAATATTCGCACCATTGAGGCATTAACCGGTGTTGACCTCATCATTGACGACACACCTGAAGCAGTCGTATTATCCGGATTTGATCCGATCAGAAGAGAAGTTGCAAAACGTGCATTAACCGCCTTAGTTGAAGATGGTCGTATCCACCCGGGTCGCATCGAAGAAGTCGTGGATAGAGCACAACAAGAAGTCGATATGTTCATCCGTGAAGCGGGTGAAAATGCCGTATTCCAAACAGGTATTGGTAAACTCCATCCGGACTTAGTGAAACTATTGGGCCGCATGAGTTTTAGAACATCCTATGGACAAAACGTCCTTAAACACTCGATTGAAACAGCATTTTTAGCGGGTAAATTAGCCGCTGAAATCGGTGAAAATGAAGTGCTTGCAAAACGTGCAGGTCTACTCCATGATATCGGTAAAGCCGTTGACCACGAAGTCGAAGGTTCACACGTTGAAATCGGTGTTCAAATCGTATCCAAGTACCATGAACCAAAAGAAGTTATTGACGCGATTGCATCACACCATGGCGACAAAGAACCACAATCCATCATCGCAGTGTTGGTAGCAGCCGCTGACGCACTTTCTGCAGCAAGACCAGGCGCACGTAGTGAATCAATTGATAACTACATCAAGCGTCTTGAACAATTAGAATCCATTTCTAACAAAGTTGCAGGGGTTGAACGTTCGTTTGCGATTCAAGCCGGTCGTGAAATTAGAGTCATCGTTAAACCCGATGAAGTGGATGATTTATCCACATTTAAAGTTGCTCGTGAAATCAAAGAACAAATTGAAGCAAACCTTCAATATCCAGGTACCATCAAAGTTACCGTTGTTAGAGAAACACGCGCTACAGATATTGCAAAATAAAAGGGGCTTGTCCCCTTTTTCTTTTAAAGAAGGTGTATGATGAGAATTTTATTCATTGGTGACATTTACGGTGAACCGGGTAGAAGGATTTTAATGGACAATTTAGACCAATTAAAGTCCGATTATAAACCCAACATCATTATTGTCAATGCTGAAAATAGCGCGAACAATGGTCGTGGCATTACCCAGCGTTTTTACAAAGAATTGATGGCTGCAGGTGTCCATTGTGTGACCATGGGCAACCACGTGTGGGGTCAAAATGACCTCGTTGAATACATCGACGATTCGCACATTGTTCGCCCCCTCAATTTTCCTAAAGCACCGGGTAAAGGGTATGATATCATCAAATACAACCAACAAACGGTTTTGGTGATCAATGCTTTGGGTAGAACATTTATGAATGCCAACTTGGAATCCCCATTTTTCGAAATTGACAAAGTATTAGAAAGCGAAAAAGCCGATTTTACGTTTGTGGATTTTCACGCAGAAGCAACCTCTGAAAAAGTGGCTTTAGGTCATTATTTAGATGGCCGTGTGGACGCTGTTGTGGGGACACACACCCATATTCCAACCGCCGATAATCGAGTTTTGCCAAAAGGTACCTTGTACATCACCGACGTGGGTATGACTGGACCACTGGATGGTATCATCGGGGTCGATCGTGACATCGTGGTCAACCGATTTTTATATGGATATTCGCCTGCCAATGTGGTTGCGAATACCAAGAATCAATTGAACGCCGTTATCATGGACCTCAAAAAGAAAACCATCGAACGTATTCATATTGAAGATTAAGCACACCTTAGGGTGTGTTTTTATTTTTTTTCTGGAATAGGTGTGATATTTAGATGCCTAAAACACCCTTTCAATTGAAATGAACAGGGTAAACGTGTATACTAATCCTAGGTGATTATAGTGATAGATATCGACAAATATTTCAAACCTAATTTAAAACAAGCGCGTAAACGTACCCAAGCGGATACTGAATATAAGGATTTTCAATTGGACGAACGCCTACAAAAATTTGGCGTTGGAAAATTTTACAAAATACAAACATATGGCTGTCAAGGCAATGAAGCCGATGGGGAAACCATGGGCGGGATTTTGCGTGACATGGGTTATCAACCGACCGAAGATGAAGCACAAGCCGACATTATTTTAATCAACACGTGCGCCATTCGTGAAAATGCGGAGAACCGAATTTGGGGCGAACTGGGACGAATGAAACCTTTGAAACGCAGAAATCCGGATTTATTGTTGGGTCTCTGTGGGTGCATGGCTCAAGAAGAGAATGTCGTTAACCGCGTCTTAGAAAAATACCAACACGTGGATTTAATCTTTGGTACACACAACATCCATTTATTACCTCAATACATCGAAACCGCTCACTTTAATAAAGAACGCGTCATCGAAGTTTTCTCAGAAGAGGGCAATATCGTTGAAAATCTACCAAAAGCCAGACAAAACCCTTACAAAGCATGGGTCAATATTATGTTTGGTTGTGATGAATTTTGTACGTATTGTATTGTACCTTATACCCGTGGTAAAGAACGTTCCAGGTCCAAAGAAGACATTATAGAAGAAGTCAAAGAACTCAAAGCATTGGGCTACCAAGAAGTCACATTATTGGGTCAAAATGTCAATGCGTATGGTAAGGATTTTAAAGATCAAGATTACACCTTTGGCGATTTATTGATGGATTTGGATAAAATAGGTATTCCAAGAATTCGTTTTACCACAAGTCATCCACACGATTTAGATGATAAAACCATCGAAGCATTTAGAAGTTGTCCATCGGTGATGCCGCATCTCCATCTTCCCGTACAATCGGGTAGTAATGCCGTACTCAAGAAAATGAATCGCCATTACACAAGAGAACTCTATGTGGATGTGATTCGTAAACTACGTGAAGCGAAACCAGACATCGCACTGACAACCGATATCATTGTCGCGTTCCCTACCGAAACAGAAGCCGATTTCCAAATGACATTAGATTTGGTAAAAGAAATCGACTTTGAAGGGGCTTATACATTTATATTTTCCAAGCGCGCGGGTACACCTGCGTACAGCTTCGAGGATAATATTCCAGAATCAGAGAAGAAAGAACGCTTAAAACGCTTGATCAAATTGGTCAATGACGGTTATCTCAGAGCGAGCCAAAAATATATGAATCAAGTTGTCGAAGTCCTCGTTGAAGGGGTTTCTAAACAAGATGAACGTACCCTAGCGGGGTATTCAGAACACAATAAATTGGTCAACTTTAAAGGGGACAAATCGCTCATCGGTAAGATTGTCAAAGTCAAAATTACCCAACCTAGAACGTGGTTTTTAATCGGTGAAGCTTGTGAGTAAGCAAGACGAACTCATTGAAATGATTCAATCTTTAGACATCTTAAAGAGTTATCAAAAGTTTGAACACATCATCAATAATGACAAAGAATTGAAGCGTCGATTTGCAGAAATGAAGGCGATTCAAAAACAATTGGTGAATGCGAAAACAATTCAAAAACCGAAGGCTTTAAATCAATTTCAAACCCAGTATGATGAGATTCGAAATTCGATTGAAAATGACCCAATGATTGAGATGTATTTAGACCTCCAACAAGAGTTAAATGATTTATTAATAGAGATTAAAGAAATCATCGAAAATGAAATAAACAGCACCTTAACTAAATATCAATTTGAGAGTGGGAAATAGCCGTAATAACGGACCATCCCACTTTTTTTTGGCTGGGTGTCACACTTGTAAAAATTATAATTATGAGGTATGATATTAGTAGCAAACACAATTGGGGGGAATATTATGGCAATTCTAACGATGTTTAGCGAAGTTAAAATTGGGGACAAAAAAGTCAAAATCGAAGATTTGGTCGGAACACTGATTTTTTATCCAGCAGATAAAGTTGTCCGCTTTTTCGAGTTGATTGGGTTAACTGTACCACGTAAGCTTAGAATGGCTTCACTTAGACGTGAATTAGATCCATTTGTTACCAGCAAGAAAATTGTCCAACAAACCTTGTCAGACGAAGTGAATTATCGTCTTTCTTGGTATGACCATTTCAGCGAATCTCAATTGGTGAACTTAGTACCACAATTTAAAGATGCCGAATTAGACCGTAAATCCAGAGAAACCTTGTGGGTCAATTTGTTATCTTATCTATTCGACAAACAAGTGCCTGAAGGTGAATTGATGGGGTTTGTTAAAGCCGCCAAAGAACATCAAAAAGGTGCCGTCCTTGAAGATTTCGTCGCTTATAATGATAAATTGAATTCCATCTTTTTTGACGAACTCAATCAAATCGATGGCTTAACACCTGAAGTATTTAGACCAGTATTATTCAAGAGTTCGACCTTGGTTGAACTTAGAGAAATCGGTAAAAAATTTGGTGTAGATGTCCCACGTCGTTTGAAAAAGAGTGAACTTGTAGACATCATTGTCAGAGAATTGAAAAACCAAGACAAATATACCAAAGAATTAGAAGACAAAGTAAACGGATTGGCAGTCATTCAACTCCAACGTTTCGCCATTGAATATAACATCAAAGCTTCCATTGAACTCAAAAAAGAAGAAATCATTGAGTATATCCTTGCCAATGCTTCTGAAACCAAGGAAAAATATTACGTGCCATCCACCCCAGGTGTTTATGAAGAAATCAAACCATCTGCACGTGTTTATGTGGATGAAGAACCTGAAGTGAAAGTAGCTGTAGAACCAGAACCGGTCATTGAAAAAGTAGTCGAATCCGAACCAATGGTTTCGATTTTACCAGTCGATGAAGAGGTTGAAGCACTCAAACCAGAACCTAAACCAGAACCAGTAGTGGCCGCTGAACCTGTGATTGAAGAAAAACAAACAGAACCAAAACCGGAACCTAAAGTGGTTGAAAAGCAACCAGAACCTAGACCTTATGAACCACGTCAAGCCTATTATTATGGTGAACCACCTAGAGTAGAAACCGTAAAAGAAACGGTTGTTGTAGAATCCATTCCGAAAGAAGCTTTGGATGGCATTATCGCTGAACTTCGTGCCTTACGTATGGATTTGAATCAATATCACCAAGCGATGTTGGATAAAGCGTATGAAAAAGCACATAGACCAATTCTAACCCCAACCTTCATGATGGGTTATGAAACCACCCTTTCTGCTAAAGAATGGGATAAAGTTGAAAAGGCAGAAGCAAAACAAATTGAAGAAATGAATACGGTCAAGACCGAACTCACCGCTTCAACGACTTCTGTGATTGAAGAAATCAAAGAAGAAGATAACCTCGCGAATGTCGATAATTCAAAGAAATCCAGAAAACAACGCAAACAAGCCAAGGTTAAAAAGCCAGTTGGTAAAGTCAGAAAGACCATTCGTTGGATTGTTATTATCTTATTGTTATTAGCTGTCGTGTATGCTGCGATTGGATTCTTAAGAGCTTATGGTATATTCCAATTTGGATTACCAGCATGGACAGATAATCCAAACAAAGGTATCCTAAATATCATTTTTGATCCAGGTTTCGAATTTGCTAATTTGATTAAAACTTGGTTTGAAACAACGCTTCAATACATGGGTAATTGGGAAGCATTTATGAACTGGTGGAACAATTTATTTAATTAATAACATAGAATTAAAAGTAGAAAGGTGATTGTATGGGCAAAAAAGACATTACATACACCCCAATGATGCAACAATATTTAGACATTAAAAAGGACTACGCTGACGCGATAGTCTTTTTTAGATTAGGTGACTTCTACGAAATGTTCTTTGATGATGCCATTCTCGCATCCAAAGAATTAGAGATTGCTTTAACGGGTCGTGATGCAGGGGTCAAAGAACGCGTACCGATGTGTGGGGTACCTTACCACGCAGTGATTCCATATGCGCAAAGATTGATTCAAAAAGGATATAAGATTGCGATTGTCGAACAAGTAACCGAACCAGGTAATGGTTTGGTAAAACGTGAAGTCGTCAAGTTGATTACCCCTGGAATGATTATGGATGAAGGTATTTTAGATGCGTCTAGTTATAACTACATTGGCGCACTGATCCAAGATAAACTCAAATACCATTTGGCGTTTGCTGACTTATCTACCGGGGATTTGTCGTTATTAAAAGATTTGTCTGACACGGATTTAATTAAACAAATATTGGTCTTAAATATTAAAGAATTGGTACTACAACGAGATCAAAAGCGATTATCAGAACGCTTAAAACCTTATGTGTTGATTTCATATACTGATGGCCGATTACCGTCAGAATTACTCGAAGGACTCACGGATTTACCACGCGAAACCGTGGCTTCTTTACTATACTATTTAAGCGATACTCAAAAGAGTGACATCAAACAATTCAACCGATTGAATGTCATTGAACCAGAGTCTTTCTTAAAGATAGATTATCAAAGCCGTGCCAGTCTAGAACTATCAGCCAGTAATGGTAAGCGTCAATCGGAAACATTATTATCCACGATTGACCACACCATCACAGCACTGGGTTCAAGATTGATGCGAAAATTCATGGATGAACCGAGTCGTGATGAATCCACATTGTTGTATCGTTATGACTTAATTGATGAATTGAACAAAAACATCATTCATTTAAATGACTTAAGAGAGTCTTTAAAAGGGGTATATGACCTTAGAAGAATCACATCACGTATCGCAACCAAAAATGCTTCTGGTAAAGATTTGGCTCAACTTCGTCAAACACTCTCCAGGGTACCAGCCATCAAATCGGTTTTAGATGCATATCAAAGCACGTTGTTACTAGACTTAAATCAGCAAGTCGATGATTTTGATGCGCTATATACACTATTAAATCGTGCCATTGAAACAGACCCACCGTTGACATTAAAAGAAGGTGGACTCATCAAATTAGGGTATCATCCAGAACTCGATAAACTCAAGAATGCTTCCAGTGATGGTAAAACCTGGATGATGGATTTTGAATCTAGAGAAAAAGAGCGCACAGGCATTAAAAACCTTAAAGTTGGATATAACCGTGTGTTTGGTTATTACATTGAAATATCCAAGGGAAACCTAGATTTGGTAAAACCTGACTTCGGATACGAACGAAAACAAACCTTATCTACAGGTGAGCGTTATGTCACACCCGAACTCAAAGAAAAAGAAGCCTTCTTGTTGTCCGCTGGTGAAAAAGAACTCGCTTTAGAATACGAATTATTTCTCCAACTTCGCGACGAGGTTGCAACCTATACGAAAGATTTACAACGATTATCTGATCATATCGCCTTCATCGATGTGATGTCCACATTGGCGTTTATTGCGAAAAAATCACGCTATGTACGTCCGATTTTACAAAAAGAACCGGTTGTTCATGTACGAAACGGCCGTCATCCTGTAGTTGAACAAGCCCTTGAAGGTAAATTTGTCGAAAACCACATTGACATCAACGAATCGGGTATTTTATTGATTACAGGACCGAATATGAGTGGTAAATCCACTTACATGAGGATGCTTGCACAAATCGTTGTTTTGGCACAAATGGGTTCATTTGTACCTGCTGAAGAAGCGAAACTACCGATTTTTGATGCGATTTATACCAGAATTGGGGCGAGCGATGATTTGAGTGCAGGTCAATCGACCTTCATGGTGGAAATGCTTGAAGCCAATGAAGCGATACGTAACGCTACCAAACAAAGTTTATTGATTTTCGACGAAATCGGTCGAGGTACCGCCACCTATGATGGGATGGCACTCGCCCAAGCCATCATCGAATATGTACACGAAAAAATCAAAGCCATCACACTATTTTCAACCCATTACCACGAACTAACCGCTTTGGAACAAACCTTAAAACGACTAAAAAATATCCATGTATCAGCGGTTGAAGAGAAACATACGATTGTCTTCCTTCATAAAATCAAAGAAGGACCGACCGATAAGTCTTATGGAATCAATGTGGCAGAACTTGCAAAACTCCCGAAAACATTGATTTATCGAGCCGACGGAATTTTAAAACATTTAGAAGCGGATAAGAAAAAAACAGCGTTACTAAATCTATTCAATTTTGATCAAGTCGATGCGATTGAAAATACATTTGTAACCAAAACAGAAGAGCATGTCATCGAGTCTTTAAAAGAAACAGACATCAACACATTGACCCCATTAGATGCGCTCATGTTGATCAAAAAATTACAAGACGAATTGAAATAAAGGAGGGATTCTCATGGCAACCATCATCAAATTAGACGAACGACTATCCAACATGATCGCTGCTGGAGAAGTCGTCACCCGTCCGGCATCGGCACTCAAAGAATTGATAGAAAATGCCATTGATGCGAAATCAACGAAAATTGAAATTCATCTTAAAAACCATGGTCTAGAAGAAATTAAAGTGCTCGATAATGGCATTGGGATGGATAAAACAGACCTACATTTGGCGTTTTTAAGACACGCCACTTCAAAAATCAAAAATGAATTTGACCTAGCCCATATTGTGAGTCTAGGGTTTCGTGGTGAAGCGGTCCCAGCGATTGCATCGGTTTCAAAAATGGTGATTTCTTCAAAAACACCTCAAACCGATCCTTATTTTGTCACCTATGAAGGTGGGACATTCATCGAAGAAGGGTACGTGGCTTTAAATCAAGGTACCGAAGTCAAAGTCAGAGACTTGTTTTATAATGTCCCTGCTCGATTAAAATACATCAAATCGCCACAAACAGAACTCGCTTACATGTTAGAAGTCATCGATGAAATGATTCTATCCAATCCAAAGATTGCGTTCATTGTCACCCATGACCAAAAAACATTGAGAAAGACCAGTGGAACTGGCGATTATGTCGAACTATTCCATCACCTTTACGGGGCGGATGTAGCGAAAACACTCAAACAACATCAAACCGAACAAAACGATATTAAGATTAAAGCGTATTTGGTATCTCCACAAATCACCCGTGCCCGAAAGAACGACATTGTGATTGCTGTAAATGGTCGGACCATTCAAAACTATACATTGGTGAACAGCGTCGTTGAAGGTTATCATACGCACTTGATGGTCGGACGCTATCCCATCGCTTTCATCGACATCAAAATGGATGTCGCATTGATCGATGTCAATGTCCATCCGCAAAAGAAAGAAATTAAATTTACCAATGAATATGTCGTAGCAAATCTCATTCGCAAATGTGTATCCGATGCGTTTACAGTTCAATACGAATCCATTCCTGATGTATTAAAGGAAACCCCTAAACCAGTTAAATATACAGGATTCGAACTTTGGGAAAGCGGCATGGATATCCAAGTAGAAGAAACCAAACCAAGGACTTTTAATACACCGGACGTAACGGTAAGTGAAACGAAGAAATTACCACTGATGAGTTATGTAGGTGTTTACGCAGGGACTTATTTATTGTTTCAAAATCCAACTGGGCTATACTTGGTTGACCAACATGCGGCTGCCGAACGTATCCGTTATGAAATGATTTATGACAGATTAGGGGCCATCAAAACGGAGCACAAACAGTTATTGACGCCCATGACATATACATTTAGACCAGTTGAAATTGACATCATTGAACAAAACAAAGCCTTGATTGCTTCATATGGGCTAGACTTTGAACCGTTCCAAGATAGCTATATTTTAAGAGAACTACCGATATGGTTAGAAGACAAAGATGTGGACTATATGGTTTATGGTTTGATTGAACAACTCAGACAATACCAATCGATTGATTTAAAAAAACTAAGAGATCAACTCGCTAAAGATGTCGCTTGTAAAGGCGCAATCAAAGCCAACAAACCACTATCCACCATTGAAATAGAACACTTGATGACACAACTCAATGCCTGTGAAAATCCATATTATTGTCCTCATGGCAGACCCATTGTCATTTCATTCACACAGTATGAAATTGAAAAATTGTTTAAGAGGATTGTATGAAAAAAGTCGTTGTGATTTGTGGGCCTACAGCCGTAGGTAAGACCAAACTATCCATCGATTTGGCCAAACATTTTAAAGCAGAAATCATCTCAGGTGATTCTGTTCAAGTATTTCGAAGACTCGATATTGGGTCTGCGAAAATTACACCTGCAGAACAAGCGGGCATACCACATCACATGATCGATATCTTAGACCCTACGGAAGCATTTGATGTCGCAAGCTTTCAACGCTTGGTTCGAACACACATTGAACAAATCGAAACCCCATTCGTGGTAGGTGGTACTGGTTTATACATTAAAGCTGCGTTGTTTGATTATGAATTCAACAATCCAAAACGCGATATTGATGCTGAAAAAGCCTTAGACGATATCGATAATGAAACCCTCCACAAACAATTAATGGTGATTGACCCAGAAACAGCGAAAACACTGCATCCCAACAATCGCAGACGGGTATTAAGAGCCCTCACTTTGGCACAAGAAACCAAACGCAGTACCCTCCAAAAGAAGGATGTACCAGTGTATGATGCACTTATTATATACGCTTCTATGGAACGTTCGTTGCTCTATGAACGCATCAACCGACGTGTGGACTTAATGATGGAAGAGGGCTTTTTAGACGAAGTCAAAGCTTTGAAAGCAGAGGGAATTGAATTGGATATTTTAGGGTATCGTGAATTATCACAATACCTAGATGGTATCTATGCCTTGGAAGTTGCTATCGAAGAAATCAAAAAGAAAACCAGACATTTGGCAAAAAGACAACAAACCTGGTTCAGCAACCAAATGCATGCTGAACTGGTGGATATGGCAGACTATGAATTTGCTTTACGCCAATCCATTGAAAAAATAACGGCATTTTATCAGAGGTAATATGAATATTTATTTAATCGGAATGCCAGGGGCAGGGAAAACCACCATTGGTAAACATTTAGCAAAACAACTCAATTACACCTTCATCGATTTGGATCATGAGATTGAACGCAATTCACTTATGTTTATCGATGAACTGTTTGAAAAATATGGTGAAGCAACATTTAGAGCACAAGAAAAGAAAGCTTTATCGGAGATTAGAGGAGATCATTTGGTCATATCTACGGGTGGTGGAATTGTCAAAGACCGCACCAATAAAGCGCTAATGAACGGCATTAAAGTCTATATTGATACCGACATTACGCTGATTGAAGACCGTATCGAACATGACTATCCAAGACCATTACTAAAAAACAAATCGCTCGACACGCTTTATCAAGAACGGATGTTAAACTATGTCTTTTTCGCAGATTTAATCGTGTCGAATGACGGTAATATCGAACAAACAACCACCAAATTGATTCAACTGCTAAAGGAGAAATTCAACCTATGAAATGTCTCGTTGTACACGGTCCTAACCTCAATATGTTGGGTAAACGAAATCCAGATGTGTATGGGTCTTTCACCATGCAAGACATCAATCAACTGTTGGCTGAAACCTATCCAGAGGTGGATTTTACGTTTTACCAATCCAACCATGAAGGTGCATTGATCGACTTGCTTCAAGGTAGCGATGAATACAATATGCTTGTCATCAATGCAGGGGGACTATCACATTATTCTGTTTCTTTAAGAGATGCCTTTGAACTCGTTACCTGTAAAAAAGCGGTCGTTCATTTGAGTGACATTGAACAAAGAGAGTCTTTTCGACATATAGATCTATTAAAACCCCTCGCAGATGTGTATGTGAAAGGTTTGAAAGCACAAAGTTATGTGCTCGCGATAAAAGAATTAATCGAAAAACATTTACATTAAGACGATGTATGATATAATATAAAAGGATTTTTTAAGGAGGTAAAGACATGTATACAACAAGTGATTTTAAAACGGGTCTTACCATTGGTTATAAAGGTAACATCTATTCAATCATGGAGTTCATGCACGTAAAATCAGCAAACTCAATGGCGTTCGTTCGTACAAAAGTTAGAAATTTAAGAACAGGTGCAATCACTGAAATGGCGTTCAATGCTCAAGAAAAATTTGAAAGAGCACAAATCGACAAAATTTCGATGCAATACTTATATGGTTCAGATGGTATGCACGTATTCATGAATTTGGATAACTACGAACAAATCGAAATTCCTAATGAACAAATCAAAAATGAAGCGCGTTTCATTGTCGATGGTATGACGGTTGAAGTCTTATCTTACAATGAAGTTGAAATCTTAGGGATCAATTTGCCTGATAAAGTTGCATTAACTGTGAAAGAAACCGTACCTGGCGTTAAAGGCGATACCAAAACCACTGCGATGAAAGATGCTGTACTTGAAACTGGTTTACAAACCAAAGTACCAATGTTCATTGAAGAAGGCGAACGTATTGTAGTTAGTACCATTGACGGGTCTTATGTTTCTCGCGAAAAATAAGCAATGAAAAGGGGTTTTCGAATGCCCTTTTTTCTTTGGTTAAAAATAAATACAGTTCAAAAGCGGTTTTTTGTTTTTAAGACACATCTTGTGTTCTGTTTTTGGTATAATTTAGATTGAAGTGAGGGTAAATAATATGATGAGATTACAAAAAAGATTGGCAGAAGCGGGTGTCGCTTCTAGACGTGGTGCTGTAGAAATCATTGAATCTGGCAGGGTCAAAGTCAATGGTGTGGTTGTGAAGCAACCAGGTTTTTCCGTTGCCAAAGAGGACAAAGTCACCGTCGATGATAAATTGATTGAAAAAGAAGAACACGTCTATTACTTACTCAATAAGCCTACCGGTTATGTGACAACGGTTAAAGACGATTTAAAGCGTCGTACGGTCATGAGTTTATTTGATGAAGTCGATAAATCTCAACGCATTTTCCCAGTTGGACGTCTCGATTACGATACAGCTGGTTTATTATTGTTTACCAATGATGGTGATTTGGCTTATTACCTCACAAGACCTGAATATGATGTACCGAAAACGTACCTTGCAAGGGTTGAAGGCATGCTCACCAAAGCAGCCATCAAAACGCTGAAAGCAGGGGTAAAAATCGATAATTATGTCACGAAACCAGCCCGTGTTAAAGCGGTAGAATATGATACCAAAAACAACTCGACCTTGGTTGAAATCATCATTGCGGAAGGTAAAAACCAACAAGTTCGTAAGATGATGGAAACCGTAGGATTCCCTGTGAAAAACCTAACCCGTGTGGGGTATTCGTTCTTAACATTGGATGGAGTAGAGCGTGGTTCTTACCGTGCACTCAAAATCCATGAGGTTAAAAAGTTGTACGGAGACATTAAAAAAATCTAATAGATATGGAAATTATCACGTTATAGTGGTATAATTAAGGGGTGTGGAGGTTAATCATGCCGGGATTTAAAGTTGCGATCGATGGACCTGCAGGAAGCGGAAAATCGACCATCAGCAAGCGCATTGCTGAACAATTGAATTTAACACATATTGATACCGGTGCGATGTACCGAGCGATTACCTACATAGCATTACAAAAGCACATCAACTTAGACGATGAGTCGAGCTATGTATTTATGCAAGATTTAAAAGTAAGGTATGAGAAGAACCGTATTTATGTCAATGACATGGATGTGACAGATCAAATCCGTTCGGATGCTGTGACAAGAAATGTCTCTAAGGTATCCTCATTTCCCTACGTCAGACGTATTTTAGTTCAAATACAACAAGAGGCTGCTCAAAATATCGATGTCATCATGGATGGCAGAGACATTGGTTCAGTGGTATTACCGGACGCGGATCTAAAGATATTTTTAACCGCCAACGTGAAAGAACGAGCTAAACGCCGTCAAAAAGAGAAGGAAGTACTGGGAATCAAACAAGAATTGGACGCCCTAGAAAATGAAATTCTAGAACGCGACCACAAGGATTCTACGCGAAAAGAATCCCCACTCGTTTGTCCACCTGATGCCATAGTGATTGATACGACGCATTATTCGATTGAGGATACTACGAAACGTATCACAGAAGAGATATTGAAAAAGGAGAAATACCATGGAAGAACTACAAATGAAGGACGTTAATCTAGATTCAGTCAGAGTAAGAGACAAAGTCGAAGGCGAAGTTTTTAAGGTTGAAGAAAAATGCATTTATTTAACCCTTGAAAACCACGCTGAAGCCAGAATGTTTGTTGAATACTTTGGTAAGAACATCACCTCTTTTGAAGGTGTCGTCAAAGTCGGGGATAGAATCAAGGCTGTCGTGAGTAAAATCAACGATGACCCTACTTACATCCTCCTCAATAGACTGCCTTTAATCAAGGAAGAGGCGTTCGAAGAAATTGAAGCGGCTTATAAAGAAAATCGCTCGATTGTCACCAAGATTACGAAAGTTGACGAAAAAGGTCTTCATTTAAAGTTCGCTGGTTTCGATATATTTTTACCATTCGGCTTACTTGACCGCGAATTGGTTGAACAAAAGGATACCCTCAAGGGACAATCCCTTGAAGTTCATCTCATTGAAGTTAAAGGTGGCAACCGCCCACGTTTGATCGCTTCTAGAAAACAAATTTTCGAAGCAAAACGTCAAGCTGAACTTGATTTAAGACAACAACAACGCAAAGAAGAAATCGACACCATTAAAACGGGTGACGTTTTAAAGGGTGTTGTTGAACGATTAGACCCTCATGCAGCAACCGTGAGATTCCAACACGTTGCTGGTTTACTACGCATCAGCCAAATTTCACATAACCGTATTGAAAACATTGCTGAAGCATTAACCGTCGGTCAAGAAATCGAAGTTAAAATCATTAAAAAAGAAGGCATGCGCCTCGACTTATCACATAAAGCATTGTTACCAACCCCATTTGAAGCATTCGCTGATACCCATAAGAAGGGATCAACCATTTCAGGTGTGGTCGTTCAAAAATTACCCTTTGGCCTAATCTTAGAGTTTGAAGAAGGCGTCAGAGGATTATTACATGCTTCTGAGTATTCATGGAATCCTAACGATAATTTCGCTAATTTCGTGAAGATTGGTGATGCTGTAGAAGTGGCTATTTTAGCCATCGATGTGAAACAAAAGAAGATCAGCCTTTCTAAGAAAGCCATGATCGACAACCCTTGGCGTAATGTATCCTTTAAGAAGGGTGAAGACCTTACCGTTAAAGTATTGGAAATCGTCTCTGATAAAGGTATGAACGTTGAAGCTAAAGGCGTCACTGGATTTGTACCAGTATCTGAATTATCGACTGAAAGAGTCAACAAGATTGAAGATTTATATGCTGTAGGCGATGAAGTGGTCGCGAGAGTCACTGAAGTCAACCCTAAAGAATGGCATTTGAAATTATCGATTAGACAAGTGAAAGAAGACACCATCCGTAGCGAGTATGAACCATACTTGAACCAAGAAGAAACCGCTACTACCTTAGGTGACTTGTTTGAAAATGTATTAAAGGATTCAAAGAAAAAGTAAAAACGAGGTGATGGTTAATGCCATTTAAAGTAGCAATCGTGGGCCGTCCCAATGTAGGTAAATCGAGCCTATTCAATCGTATGATTGGATCCAGATTATCGATCACCGATGACGCACCCGGCGTGACGAGAGATCGCATATACGCTAAGACTGAGTGGTTAACCAAAAGTTTCGCGGTAATTGATACCGGGGGCATCGAAATTAGCGATGCCCCTTTTTTAGAACAAATTAAACAACAAGCCGATGTGGCGATTCAAGAAGCCGACCTCATTATTTTTGTTGTGGATTCTAGAAGCGGGTTAACCGATGACGATTTATTCATCGCGAAAAGACTTTATCCAACCGATAAAAAAGTCATTGTCGTCGTGAATAAAGTCGATAACGTCGAATTGAAACAAAGTATTTATGAATTTTATGCCCTTGGATTTGGTGATCCGATTGCCGTATCTGCCAACCACGGGATTGGTGTGGGTGAATTGATGGATCAAATCATTCAATCTATGCCAGACGATTTTGCCGATGATGAACATGAAAACGCAGTAAAAATCGCTGTTATTGGGTATCCAAATGTGGGTAAATCCAGTTTGACCAATGCCATCTTAGGACAAGAACGTGTCATCGTATCGGAAATTGCTGGCACCACCCGTGATGCCATCGATACCCCATTCATCAAAGACGATGTTGAATATGTCATCATCGATACCGCGGGGATTCGTAAACGTGGACAAGTATATGAAAACACTGAGAAATACAGTGTTTTAAGAGCACTACAAGCCATTGAACGTTGTGACGTGGCACTGATTGTAGTTGATGGTACCAGAGATATCATTGCCCAAGATATGCACGTTGCTGGGTATATCCAAGATTATGCCAAAGCATCGGTAGTTGTTGTCAACAAATGGGATATCGTTAAGAAAGACGAAAAAACCATGGGTTTGATGAAACAAGAAATGTACGATACCTTCAAGTTTTTAGCTTATACCGAAGTATGTTTTGTCTCGGCGAAGGAAAATAAGCGTATCGATACATTGTTCCCAGCCATCAACAAAGCCTATGAATCTTATAACTGTAGAATACCAACCTCTGTGATGAACGATGTCTTGTTAGACAGTGTCGCGATGAACCCTCCTGCACAGTTCAACCAAGGTAAAGCCAAGTTTTCTTATATGACCCAAGTGTCGACCAAACCGCCGACATTTGTCATCTTTGTCAATGACCCTAGCTATGTTCACTTTTCTTATTTAAGGTATTTAGAGAACCAATTTAGAAAAGCCTTTGATTTTACAGGGTCTCCGATTAAACTGATATTAAGAAAGAAGGAACAAGAATGAAACTATCGATCATCGGTGGTGGCGCTTGGGGAGCGACACTCGGACAACTTTTAGTCGATAATGGCCATGAAGTCGTGATTTACGACATCAATGAGCAATTTGTCCAAACCATCAATCAAAAACACGTACACCCGTTTTTTGATTTACCCTTACCTGAAACTTTAGTAGCAACAGTATCGTTATCGGAAGCGTTGAATTTTTCCGATTACTTGGTACTTGCAGTACCGACCAAAGTGATGAGAAGTTTATTGAATACCATCAATCAAACCCTAAATTCACCAAAATATTTCATCAATGTCTCTAAAGGGATTGAACCAGATACCACCAAGCGTGTCTCTGAAATTGTTGAAGAAGTCGTATCCAAAGAAAACCTTGCAGGTTTCGCTGTCCTCACCGGACCAAGCCACGCAGAAGAAGTGATCAGACGTAAACTCACATTATTAACCATCGCCTCTTCAAATACCGAGATGGCTCAAACCTTACAAACCGTATTTTCTAATGACACGTACATGCGTGTGTACACATCCGATGATTTGATTGGATGCGAAGTCGGTGGTGCAGTCAAGAATGCCATCGCTGTTGTTAGTGGTATGGCTACCGGTTTAGACATGGGTGAAAATGCCCGTGCAGCTCTCATTACGCGTGGGATTGTTGAAATCGTTAGAGTGGTTGAAGCATATGGCGGTAAACGTGATACAGCATTCGGTCTCACTGGCGTTGGTGACTTAATCGTAACAGCTTCCTCAGAGAACTCAAGAAACTTCAGAGCTGGTAAACAAATCGGTTCTGGTAAGTCTATGGAACAAATCTATCAAGAAGAAAAACAAACCATTGAAGGTGTTAGAGCCATCGAAGCACTTCATCAATTGGCCCTTAAAAAAGGACTATCCTTACCAATTATTGAGGTTGCATACCAAGTTATTTTCGAACGTATGCCAATCAATGACGCTGTAACAAAACTATTAACCAGAACCTTAAAGAGTGAAAAAATCGACTAAAAAAGTCGATTAAAACCCCCATAATCGCTAGTTCACGCAATCTTATCTATAAAAAAATGTTAAAAAGATTGCTTATCAAAATAAATAGTGATATAATGGCGTTAGAAAGACAAAAGGAGGTTCATTATGAACAAAACAGAATTAATCGCTGTAGTAGCAGAAAAATCCCAAGTAACTAAGAAAGTTGCTGAAGAAGTATTAAACGCATTTGTTGACAGTGTTGCTGAAAGTCTTGGCAAACATGGCGAAAAAGTGGTACTAACTGGTTTTGGTACATTTGAAGTTCGTAACCGTGCAAAAAGAGAAGGTCGCGACCCACGTTCTGGCGCAACTATCCAAATTCCTGCACAAAAAACTCCTGCCTTCAAAGCTGGTAAAGTATTAAAAGACGCAGTCAAATAATGATTAAAAAGTCCATGTGAAATGGACTTTTTTATTATTGAAAATTATCATTTTTTCACCAACCGAACCCAGATTACTGTGTTATAATGGATGTGGTGAGAATATGAAAGAAATGTTCTTAAAGGCCGCCGCTAACGATGTCCTTTATTTTTTTCAAACACAAGTGAATCTATCCGAAATCGATGAGCGTGGGCAGTCTCTTTTACATTATGCTGTACGCACATCGGCGAAACAAGTGATTGAGTACTTGCTCGATAATGACATCGATGTCAACGTTCAAGACCATAATGGCGAAACCGCCTTATTTGATTGTTGTAAGAAAGGCAAACTCGCGATTGCGAAACAGTTGATTCGTAAGTTTGCAAATGTCAACTTAACCAATGTTAAGGGCGAACAAGCCATCCATTTAGCTGCTGCTAAAGGGGATTATGATATGGTGAAACTGCTACTTGAAGCGGGCGGAACATTGAATGAAAAAACCAGAGATGGACATTCGGTCATTCATTACGCCATTCGTAGCCGTCAAATCCCATTTTTAGAGTATATCCTGAAAAACTCAAATCAAAAGTTTAAAGATGTGGATGTCTTTAAAAACACCTGTTTGCACATGGCATGTGAAATCGGAGCGTACGATGTGGTCGTATACTTACTTCAAAATAAACATAATCCAAACTTGAAAAACCACAACAAAGAAACCCCTATATACCCAGCCATCAAAAGCGGACAAACGGCCATTGTTCAGTTGTTATTAGAACATGAAGCCGATCCTGAAGTCCATAATCGTTTTGGTGAAACCCCAATCGATTTCGCCATCGTTCAAGGCCAATTCGATATCCAACAAATCATTGAGACCCATTTGAGTGGCAGTTTATTCAAACAACATTTGAAAAAAAATCCCCTAAGGCACGCGGTGCTCATCGAGGATTTAGACTTATTATTAAAATTTAAATATGAAGGCATCAAAGATCATAAAGATATGTATTCGATGAGTGCTTATGATTATGCACACAAAGAGAACTTGAAACCTTTTAAAGAAGTGCTAGAAAAAGAATAGCCGCAATCGACACAGCGTTGGACACAGCATGCACCAGGATGACTGACCACACGTTGTGTTTATTTCTTATATAGATATATCCAAGAGCAAATCCACTGGCTGAATACGTGATGAGATTGGTGAAGAAAGCCATAAAACTCGTTTCACTCGATACATGAATCAAACCAAATAGTACCGCACTGATCACCATCGCGAGCCATTGGTTTTTGAAGAATCGGAACATCGCTTTTCTAAAGATGAGTTCTTCAATAACAGGTGCGAAGATGATGGTCACTAAAATCATGAAAAGGCCACTTGATGATAACAATGACCTTTCAATGGCTTGCTGATTGAGTGACACAGGTTGCGCATAGTCTGCAATATATCCAATGATCTGTGTAGCGAATTGCGCACCAATGCTTGCCATGATCATCAAACCATAACCGATGACAGTTTCAGTACCGATTTTTTTAAGTGGTTGTTTGAAATAATCGAAATCGACCTTGAGTGCACTCCAGGTAAGTGGGATAACGCCAATTGCGAGTACAATATAAATTGCGAAGTTGAGGATAGAAGAAGCACTGTCTGTAAGTTCGGTAAATGCTTGAGGTGTTTTGACACGTTCCGTATTGACCAAAGCACCCACACCGATTTGATTTAAGAATGGTTGATAGTCTTCAAATAAGTAGAGTTCAACATAAACAGAAGGGCGAACATTGCTCCATTTTATGTCTTCAATCAAATAAAAAGATTGAATCATTTCTAATGTATAGCTATCTTTTAAATAAGGGTTAGCACGGTTTGCGAAAACGACATACTGAGGACCCTCATAAATCACAACAAGGTTAGTATAGTCAGCTGAATATTCCTGATAATAACTGATCTGAGCATAACCAACGCCATTCGGGTCTTGACTCACATTATAAAACATGGATTCAATGGTGGTGTAATCGGTGGTAAAACGGTCATCACTATAAAAAAAGAGGACAGCGACACCTGCAACCAACAACATAATGACAAAATAGACTACCACACTGATAATGGCACGATTGAGTGAGAACAAAGGTCTCGGTTTAGGTGCTTCAGGTTTTGATTCAAATAAGTCTTCGAAATCTAAGATTTCATTTGAGTTTTCTTGTGACATAAGATATTTAATCCTTTCGATAAATAACATTCATATTCATTATACACTAAGGATGCGAGTTTGTTTTGAAAAAAATGATAAGATGTGATAATATGTTATCGGATGTGATAAAACATGAAGAAAACATATTTGGTCATTGGTATGGATACCTTTGGCATTGCATTATGTGACGAATTAACCCAACTAGGCGCAGATGTCATCGCCTTAGATAAAAAAGAAGAAGCCATCAATCGTGTGACAGGGATTGTCGAAAACGCGGTCATTGGTGATTCTACCGACATCAACGTTTTGAGAGAAATCGGTGCACAACACGCTGACCATGTCATCGTTTCGATTCCTGGAAACGTAGAAAATAGCATTTTAACTACCATGATTCTATCGGACATGAAAGTCCCTAAAATTACCGTTAAAGTCGATAATGATTACCACGCAAAAGTGGCTGAAAAAGTCGGTGCAACCGAAGTAGTTTCCTCTGAAAAATCGGCGGGTCGTCGTCTAGCCAGACGTCTACTCTCGGATAATGTACTCGACTATTACAATATTACCGACGATTATGGCGTCTATGAAATATTCATTGGCGAAGACTTTAAGACAACCAAAATTGTCGATTTAGATATTCGTAATCGTTTTGATGTCAACATTCTCTTAATTAAAAGAGGTAAAAATGTCATTTTACCAAAAGCCGACAGCGAACTACGCAGTAAGGACATTGTCATCGTCTTAGGTAAACACGACCGCATTTCAAAATTCCAAAGCATTTTACATTAAAATCAGTGTCGACTGATTTTTTTGTTCTTCAAATTTATCTATCCCTACCTATCCCTCTTTGGGCGTAGTTATGTTATAATACAAGAAAAAGGAGACCGCCATGAAATTGTTGGTTGCGACTCAAAATAAGCATAAAAAACAAGAAATTGAAGCCGTTTTAAAAAAGACATTCGAAGTCGTTTCGCTCGCTGATCTATCAGATGATGAAGTAATCGATGAAACAGGCGATACCTTCTTCGAAAATGCCCTATTGAAAGCCAAACATTATGCTAAGAAACACAACATGCTCACCTTAGCCGATGACTCTGGATTGTCCATTGATTACCTAAATGGTGCACCTGGTATTTATAGTGCAAGGTACTCAGGCGGTTCGGATCTCGATAATTTAAACTTGGTCTTAAAAGAAATGGCTCATGCAACCAATCGAGATGCCCATTTCACGTGCGTGCTCGTTTTATATGACCCTAGAACGAATGTATATCAAACCTATCAAGGTAAGATTTATGGTTGGATTACCCATACCGCCCAAGGTAATCATGGTTTTGGGTATGATCCAATATTCTATGTACCTGAATTAAAACAAACCTTAGCTGAATTATCACCTACCCATAAGAATCAAATATCCCATCGTGCGATTGCATTACAAGCGCTAAAGGAGGCGTTCCGATGAAAGTGTTGATTACCTCAGATACCCATGGCAGATACGATCGTTTACGTGCTATCAGTTTGAAACACCCAGATAAAGATTATCACCTCGATGCTGGGGATTTGGTATTGTCACAAGCAGAACTAGAATCCCTTCATTTAACTGCGGTTAAAGGCAATGGAGATTTGTATTTAGACTTACCACTTCAACAAATCGTCATCATCGACCATAAGAAATTCTTATTGGTTCATGGTCATATTCAAGAGGTTAAATACGGATTAGATAAGCTCATCAAACTCGCTGAATACATCCAAGTGGATTACGTTATTTATGGTCATACCCATGAACGTAAATTACTAGAATACCACGGGATTACTTATATCAACCCAGGGGCAGTCTCTGGTATTACCCCGTCTTACGCTATTTATCAAGATGGTAAAATTACTTTCCATCAAGGAGTATAATCACCCATGGAACAAGACATCATATCACTGGCTCAAGCCATCCTCAAAACAAACGTGAAAGTCATTGAACGTTTGATGGGCGGCATGAGCAATTATACTTATATCATCGAAGCCAATGGCAAAAAATACACGTTTAGAAAACCCGGTGAAAAAGCTGAAAACTTTGTCTCAAGACAGATTGAGTTAAAGAATATTCGCTTGGTTGAACCACTCGGCATTACCAATCATATGGTATATCTCGATTTAGACTCAGGTATCAAAATTTGTGAATATGTTGAGGGGAAGGTTTTATCGACCTTAGACCGTAAAGCGTATCTTAAACAAGTTTCAGATACCCTTAAAGTCATTCATCAATCGGGATTAAAAGCGGAAAACGACTATAACCATGTTCAACGTTTAACCGATTATGAAGCCATCAATCATACCATCTCAGACCGTTATTTAGCCTTAAAGAAAACATGGTTAAATTGGTTTGAACAATACAAAGGATTGCCAATGGTGTTATGTCATGGCGATGCTCAACCATCAAATTTCGTCATCACAGCTGACAACAAAGCCATGGTCGTCGATTTTGAGTTTACAGGTAACAATGACCCATATTATGACATTGCACAATTTGGAAACATCGACTTTACCGATGCCTTGGCATTGCTTGATGAATATTGTAACCACCAAGCAACCTCAGCAGACAAAAAACGGATGATATTCTACCGTATGTTCTTAACCTTACAATGGCATCAGGTCGCAACCTTTAAGCACGAGATTGGACTATCAGAAAAACTCCACATCCCGTTTGATAAAGTGGCGATTGCTTATTTAGATAAAGCCCAAGCCCTCAAAGAAATGTACGAAGAGGTGTAATTTATGACACTCGATGCGTTGCTCAAATTACCCAAAACCCACGAAACGATTCAAGCCATTGAATCGTTTTTAAGCGTGACCTCAAATGAACAACAAATCGCTCACGCAAAACTGTTTTACGCATCGATTTTGTTTGAACTCCATCAACATGAAACCTCAATTCAAGTTTTATTTGAGATGTTGGATTCATTGAAAAACAAAACGGATGACCCGTTGTATATAGACGCCCTCAGTTTATGGATTAACAATGACCTCGCCTTAAATGATTTTACATCGGCTAAAGAACACATCGAACAAAAACGACGTGCACTACCGATTTTGAAACAATATTTATATTACATAGATTTGATTGAATGGGCAAAAGCACAAGATGAACCCTTTGAACATTATATCGATAAAGCACTAGAAGATGCACTACCTGAGGCGATCCGTCAAAAATTTCATTTGATTAAACTAGACCGTTATGTTGAAACTGGTGCGTTTGATTTAGCGATGGATACGATCCGTCAATTAAGAAATCGCTTATTATCGCCAGAAGTATCACAAACCATCCGCTTCATTGAACTCGATATTTTGTTAGAATCCAAACACTATGATGCGATCCTAAATATCACACAGTCAGGGGAATCTCCACTGTTTGAATATTATCATTTATCGGCATTGATTGGACTAAAAAAGTACCACCAAGCATCCATCTATGAAGTTGAGCACGAAAAAACATTTGAGTCGCTACCAATCGATGTTCAAAAGAAGATTTATTTGAAATTGGTCGAACTCTATGAGATTCAAAAAGATACGTTATCGATGGATAACTATCAGAAGAAACTCAAACAATTGAAAAAACAGGAAGCCAGTTCACCCAAAGTCGTTGAACCAAAACCTGCCACAGTAACACCGATTCAAACCGAAGTTATCATTGAAAAGAAAGTCATTCCTGTGGTTGAAAAGCGCTTGATTGAACGCTCGAAAGATTTTGAAGCGATTCATCGATTGTTGATTTCGGGATTATCGTTAAAACCTGAATTGGATACCCGTGAGAAAATGCGTCTTTTGTTGGCTGAAGGGCTATCAAACTTACCATTTTCAACCGCTTTAATCTACCATCAAGATTCACTGAAACAATATAAAAAAGAACGACTATACGACAAGTCCATTGAAAAAGAGGATTTGTTTAAGAGTGTCTTATACATCGCTTATCAAAAACAAGAAGACATCATCGAAGAAACCGACATCATTCGTTGGAACCATGATTTACTGACCAAAGCACCTTACGATACCAATCAGGTTAAACGCGTGTATTGTTATCCTCTCGAAGGTGGCGCGATTGCTTATTATCAAATCGATAATGCTAATGCGCTATTTTATGACGATTATTTAAAACTCCTATCTACCCTATTAGAAAAATTACTGTTGACAGCCAACCAATCGGATAAAACAGCTGCCAAGCTCGATTTGTTTGAAGCCATTGTCAATAGCAATCTCTTTGCGATTAAACTAGAAACCGAAGAAGGCATCACATTAAACCCTCTAGCAACCCAATGGTTTGGTTTAGATACACATACCACCTTAAGTGCTTTTTTAACCCAAATGAAGGGTGAAGACCAAATCAAGTATCAACAATTCAAACAAAACCTGTCTAAAACGAATAACGCTCAGACCATCCTATATACGTATCATGATCGAATCATCGAGGAAACCGCCCTATGGATTCATTCTAAAGGCAATGCCATCTTATTATCGGAATGCCATGACATCACGAATCGGGTATTTGAGAAAAATGAGCTAGAAAGCCAAGCCCGTATCGATGGACTTTCCTCAGAACTGAATGCCTACGCCTTTCATATAGATAGTGCGATGTGGTTCAATCAAAAAGCCACGTTTGTTTTGATTCAATTGAGCGGTCTTGACGCCATTGAATCGCTGTATGGTAAACCGAAAGTAGATGAATTCTTCAACGAATTTATCCAGATTACGAAAGGCTTATTGGAGGGGTCAACCCTGTATGTATTTGACCGTCAACAAACCATGTTGGTGTTGCCTTATAATGACGTAAGAACGGTAGAAAAAAACCTCAATCATTATTTTAAAATGTTGAAAGATACCCCGTCGAAAGTATTATCAAAACAACCATTCTTAGCTTACGCTGGGGTCATTCGATACCCCGTCAATACGACTGAAACCAAACTCGACAAGTTCTTAAGATTCATCCATCTCGCTTTGGAAAAAGCCAAACGAAGATTCGCTATCACCCCTTTCCAATATTTTGATTTCCAAGACTATCAAGAAGAACAATTCGAAGTCTCTGTCATCGAACAAATGGATGAGGCCATTACCCACGAACAACTGAAATTATCCTATACCCCAATCATTCACCTTTTAACCAATAAAGTCTTTTTATACCAAGTGAATCCATACATGGATGCACTGTCGGTCGATGCCAATTACTACTATTTGATTGCGAAAAAACGCCTGCAAATCGACCGTTTGGATAAATATGTCTTAAAGACTGCCTTTAAGTATTTGAACCAGTTATCCAAATCCACCGATAAATATATCCGTATTTCCATCGCGATTGATGAAGATACGTTTAGATTAAAAGACTTTAATGCCTATGTGATCGGGTTATTTAAACAATACGATTTACCTTATTCGGTCATCGAACTGGCCATCAAATCGACTGGTTTATCGCCAGTAGAGTTGATGAAAACCAAAGAACTCGCTGATTTGGGCATTCATATTGGCGTATCTGAATGGGTTCACGCAACCACGCCATCGGTACATTTCATTCATCGAAAAGAACCGATGAAACTCGATCAAATACGAACCTTTGATTTCATTCTGAGCTTTAAGGATTTCCTTCATAACCACCAAATGGGATTGATTTTTGAACATTTAGACGATGCAGATAAACGAAAACTCAAAGACTACGCACCGATTTATGTGAAAGAACAAAAACTCAGTTATACCGAAGAAAAACTCACTGCGCTCATAGAGGGGGTTAAGTAATGGTTGTTCAAGACACTTTAGATAAAATCGAATCGATGGTTTTGAATGGCGATCAAAATCAAGTTCATTTCAAAATCAAGTCCTGTATTCAAGTGCTACGTCAAGGGGAAGGCATCATCGAATCCTTCTTGAAACAAGAAAAAGTGATGGATAAATCCGATGTCTTATTACATATTTTTGGGTTGCTTCAAAATCTATTTGTTTCGATCGATGCGTTATACGATTTAACCAAGTTGACGATGAGTAATAAATATTCTGTCAACGTGAACCAAAACAAGAACTTACGTGAATTAAAATACATACGAAATGATATTGTTGGACACCCAACGCATCGAACTTATTCCACAGGAGGGGTTGGTTTTTCGCTGTTTTCAGTACCAGAAACCTCGATGTCTGTCATCACCTATGAAACCCACTTTTTCAAACAAAAACAACACGAGACATTTAAACACCACATTCAAACCTCTGAGCTGATTGAAGACTACCATCTAGAATCTCGAAATATCATTCAAGAAATCAGCACACACCTACAAAAACAAACCTTTAAACCAGAACTTTCTATACTCACGAAACAGTTTTTCGATGGCATTCAACTCGAATCCTTTGACCGTCATTTGCTCGACAAAATTACGGAAAGTTTTCAAATGAATCGTGACATTTCTAAAGAGTCTCATAACCGTTTGTTGTGGCGTATAGAGCTGTTGAATGTCTTGGAAAAATGGCGTGAAACCGATCATGAAAAACAAGCTTTCATCCAATATATGAAAGAAGAACAAGCCTACAAAATCTATGAGATGTCCTCTGATCTAGAAGGCATTGAACCACAATATGTCAAAATCATTCACCCAGAGTTATTGGTTAGCTTCTTTCGATTTATCAAAGACGATGAACACCGTGAGAAGTATGTGAAATACTTAAAGACTTACGATCACCCTTACCATCAAGCCGATATCGATGAGTTATTGGGAGATGCGAAAAACAACCTACGCGTCAGCAAACTCTTGACTTGGCTCGAGCGTCAAACCTCAGAACACCGTGTGTTTTTGATTGGTAGTGCGTTAGAAAAATATAAAAACATGTCATCCAACTAAAATCTATAAGACCCGATAAACCCATGAAAATACATGGTAAAAATGTCGGGCCTTTATTTTTATATAAGAAATAATTAACTGATTAATTCGATAAAGGATTGAATATGGTATAATTGATTTATAAAGTGAACTACCCACCACTTAACTAGAAGTGGGGGCTTCCTATCCAAACCAGTCTTCACCAGTGACTCAATAGGCTATCCCCGTAGTCCCTACGGTTCTTATTTGTTTATAACTGAAATGCTAACTTATACTTTCTAAACCCTTCTTTGTTGATATTGATCGCTGCGTTATGATCTCTATCCAAA